>NZ_VPDH01000015.1:0-54088 GCF_013417785.1 Acinetobacter sp. YH12227
AAAGTATTGGTAAGTTTTTTACCGTAGGTATTGAAGGTAATAATTGTAAAATAAGGCATAGAATTAGGCGCGGTTTTAGAAAGAGTTGTAATTTCTCCAAAAAGATTGAAAACCATTTTAAAGCCTTTGACTTAACCTTTTTTTACATCAATAATGGTTTCATTTAATGTCAGCATACTTTTTGAAACACCACCAAAGATCAATCTACACTGATTGCTCAATATGTCATTTTTGCTTCAGGCCCACTGCATGTACCGCAAATTCCACATATTCCGGGTATTGAAAAATTTAAAGGCAAGGTTTTTCACTCCTCACAATGGGAACATGACTACTCACTTGAAGGTAAAACAGTTGCTTCGATTGGCACTGGTGGCAGTGCCATTCAGTACATTCCTGAGATTGCCCCTCAAACTAAGCAACTTTATGTTTTTCAACGGACTGCTGCTTGGGTCATTCCACGTGATGAGCGTAGTTATCATGGTTTAGAAAAATCATTATTTAAAAAATATAATTGGTTTCGAAAAATTCACCGTGCTCGCCTGTATTGGACCAACGAATCACGTGTCGTTCCAATTGTTAAGCCTATGACCATGAAATACGCACAAAAACTTGCTGAGTTATATATTAAATATCAAGTAAAAGATCCTTCTTTGGCGCAAAAGTTGATACCCAACTACATTATGGGCTGTAAGCGTATTCTTATCTCTAATAAATATTTTCCAACCTTTAACCGTAAAAATGTGGAATTGGTAACAGATGCCATTCAAGAGATCACTGAAAATAGCATTATTACCAAAGATGGAAAATCCCGTGAAATTGACTGCTTAATCTACGGGACTGGTTTTATTACTGACCCACGTATTTATCTCAAGTCCTTTGAATGTATTGGTGAAGAAGGTAAAGAACTGAAGCAGCAGTGGCAAGATGGCGCAGAGAGTTATTACGGCATTAGTACTAAAGGCTTTCCAAATTTGTTTCAACTATTAGGGCCAAATACTGTACTTGCACATAACTCTGTGGTCTTTATGATCGAAGCGCAAGTCGAGTATATTTTACAAATGATGAAACTGGTTTCAAAGAGTAAATCCAATGCCATTGTGGTTAAAGATGAAACTCAAAACCAATACAATGATTATGTGCAACACATGCTGGAAGGTACAGTTTGGCAGTCAGGTTGCGTCAGTTGGTATCAACAAAATGGTGGTAAAAACTTTGCATTATGGCCAACGTATACATGGAAATACTGGCTTGCTACACGCAAAGTTAACCCGGCAGACTTCAGACTTTTAAGTAAAAGCAAAGCAAGTCATGCAGCTTAAGCAATAACAGTTCATAATAAGCAGATATTGATTATCTGCTTATTGATTTTATGCAATCTTTTTGGTTAATTTTTCAACTCTTAGCATGCCTAGGATTAGGTTTTCTTTTTGCTAAAAGACTTCCAAGCTGGTTAGAAAAACTAGCTTTCAAAATACTTCCCTATTTCACCTATGTTTTACTATTTGCGATTGCAATCGAATTTTCTGAAACAATTCATACCATTACTGCGCCTTGGCAAATCCTTTCATCAGCTATGCTCATTGCTCTAAGCACATCGGTTGGTGCTTTTATTTGTTGTTATATTTTATTTAAATCATTGGGCTATCAACCCAGTCATGGCAAAGTATCCATGCAATTGGTCACGAGCTCACTGATTAATATCAGCTACGCATTTATCGCCCTAGGTGCTGGCTATGCTTTCGCTGAAATCGTCGCAAATTTCCATATTAACCCACACATCAGTACATGGAATTTACTTTTAGTTTTTATGTTCCTGATTGGACTTGACCTTGCTTATTCTCCACTCGACCGTTCTTGGTTAAATTGGAAAATTTTCCTCGTGCCTTTAGGTTGTATTGTTGGGTCATTAATTGGAGCATTTATTGCTGCATATTTTTTACCTAATATAAATTTAAAAGATTTAATTATGCTGTCTCAGGGTTATGGTTTCTATTCCATGACGGGTATTGTGGTTACAGAATTAAAGAATGCACATTTAGGCAGTATTGCACTGATGAATGATTTATTTAGAGAAATCTTTGCAATCGTATTTATGTATATTATTGGCTGGCGTTATCCGCGATCAGCTATTTCATCTGCAGGTGCAACAGCAATGGACGTTACATTACCAATGGTGAAACAAGCCTGTGGTAATGATTTTATTCCACATGCAATGGTAAGTGGTTTTATCTTATCAGTACTCGCACCAATATTTGTGAGTATATTGGCAGCTATCTAACCCCTCACCTAAATCCTCTCCCAAAGGGAGAGGAGCTCCTCCTTCCCATGGCAGAGAGTTAGAGAGAGGGTAAATATTAAAGTGTCGCTAAAATATCTTTCATTGTCTGACGCATATTTTCCGACTTGGTAATCGGACGACCAATCACCAAATGGGTAGAACCATCAAGCATCGCTTGTTTCGGTGTCACAATACGTTTCTGATCATCTGCTGCTGAGCCTTCAGGACGAATACCAGGTGTAACCAAAGCAAAATCATTTCCCAATGTATCACGCAACATTTTTGCTTCTTGTGCTGAACATACTACGCCATCCAGACCGCTTTCTTTTGTCAGTGTTGCAAGACGCTTCACATGCTCAAACGGCTCTATATCTAGACCCAAATCTTTTAAGTCTTCGCGACCCATTGACGTCAAAACAGTTACGGCAATTAACTGTGTATTATAACTACCCGCTTTTAAACGCTCTACACAAGTTTCCATCATTTTACGGCCGCCAGACGCGTGAACATTCACCATCCAAACACCCATATCTGCCGCTGCACATACCGCTTGTGCTGTGGTATTCGGAATATCGTGGAATTTTAAATCCAAAAAGACTTCGAAACCTTTGTCATGTAATGCTTTAACAACAGATGGTCCTTCGTGAGTAAATAGCTCTTTACCAACTTTTACCCGACATAATGCAGGATCTAACTGCTCTGCAATTGTAAGTGCGTCATATTGGCTTTTAGCATCTAATGCAACAATGATACTCAAGAGATCTACCCTTCATTCTGACAAAATAAAAAGCATTATAAATACATTCCACGTGCGCAGATAGTCATAAAATTCAAGTTAATTGAATCATTTAATTTAAACCAAGCTATGTAATTATTTTATATAGAATATGTGAGTTTGAGAAAATGAAATCCCATAAAAAAACACCCTAGTATTCACTAGAGTGTTCAAAATAATAAATTTAAGTGACTGTTAGAAAATTAACAGTATACCTAATCAGCAAATATTGCTTTATAACGGATTTGAAGGACGCTCATTCGCATCAATATCTAATACTGTCTTTTCATGACGAGTATGAGCTGCAGCTTCAGCAGCAGCCAGTTGAGCAGTTTGAATCTGCTCCTTACGTAGACGGTCAATATCTTTACGTAAACGCTTAATTTCCCAATTGTTCTGAAATACTCGGAACACTTGAACAGCAATTAAAAGACCTAAAACTATACCTAAAGTAAGTGTTAAGAGTAGTAAAAGCCCCAATCGCATTGCAGGTACTTGTGTAAACAACAAGTCTACTGAAAGCTCAGTTCCATTTTGTAGAACCATCGCCAATGAGTAACCAAAAAGTACGACTAATATAACGACCAATACATAACGCATAAATACCCCTAACTTTCTTTATAGTATTAGTTTGCTGATTCGTTTACCGCATCACGTAAAGCCTTACCTGGTTTAAAGTGAGGTACAGCTTTAGCAGCAACTTCTACAGACTTACCAGTCTTCGGGTTACGACCTACACGTGGTTCACGGTGGTGCAAGGCAAAACTACCAAAACCACGAATCTCGATTCGATTATCAGTTGATAATGCTTCAATCATCTGATCAATCATAATCTTAACAGCTTCTTCCACTAATGGTTCAGCTAGGTGTGGATTTTTAAGAGAAATACGCTCTATTAAGTCAGACTTATTAAGTGCTTCAGTAGTCATCTGCGACCTCTTTAATTATCAAGCTATTTAGGATCTATTCGCCGATAATAACCTGTTTAAATACAAAACGGTAGCGTAATAATCACTTACTACGCTACCGTTACAGTAATTGTGTAAAAAGTATTAATTAACTTACATTAACAATACAATTCAAACGCTTACTTAGTGGTTCATTTGAGCTTTGATCAAATCACCAATAGTCTTAGGACCATTGTCTGAAGTTGCTGTAGCTGTCTTGTTAAGGTTAGCTACTGCTTCTTTTTCTTCAGCTTCGTCTTTCGCTTTGATAGACAAGTTGATAGAACGTGATTTGCGGTCTACGTTGATGATTTTCGCTTCAACTTCTTGACCAACTTCAAGGAACTTAGTTGCATCTTCAACGCGATCGCGGTTGATTTCAGATGCTTTAAGAGTCGCTTCAACTTCGTCAGCTAACTTAACAGTAGCGCCTTTAGCGTCAACTGCAGTTACAGTACCCTTAACCAATGCACCACGTTCGTTGTTCGCAAGGAAATCATTGAACGGATCGTTGTTCATTTGTTTGATACCAAGGCTGATACGGTTGCCTTCAGCGTCAACTGAAAGGATAACCGCTTCAACAGTGTCGCCTTTCTTGTAACGACGGATAGCTTCTTCGCCTTGTTCGTTCCAAGAGATGTCTGACAAGTGAACTAGGCCATCGATGCCGCCTGGTAAACCAATGAAGATACCAAAGTCAGTGATAGATTTGATCGTACCAGAAACTTTTTCGCCTTTGTCGTGGTCTTTAGCAAACTCTTCCCATGGGTTAGCACGAGTTTGTTTGATACCAAGAGAAATACGACGACGTTCTTCATCAACTTCAAGAACCATAACATCAACTTCGTCACCGATCTGAACTACTTTAGATGGGTGGATGTTTTTGTTAGTGTGATCCATTTCTGAAACGTGTACTAAACCTTCAACACCTTCAGCGATTTCTGCGAAACAGCCGTAGTCAGTTAAGTTAGTAACGCGTGCTTTAACGATAGAACCTTTAGGGTAACGGTTCATGATCGCTAACCATGGATCTTCGCCTAATTGTTTAAGACCTAAAGATACGCGGTTACGTTCACGGTCAAATTTAAGTACTTTAACAGTAACTTCTTGGCCAACTTCAACAACTTCTGAAGGGTGCTTGATGCGTTTCCAAGCCATATCAGTGATGTGAAGAAGACCATCAATACCGCCAAGGTCAACGAATGCGCCGTAGTCAGTAAGGTTTTTGATTGTACCAGTAACTGTTTGACCTTCTTCAAGCTGAGCAAGAAGAGCTTCACGGTCAGCTGAAGATTCAGCTTCCATAACAGCACGACGTGAAACAACAACGTTGTTACGTTTAGCATCAAGTTTGATTACTTTGAATTCTAACTCTTTGCCTTCTAAGTGAGTAGTATCACGAATAGGACGAGTATCAACTAAAGAACCAGGAAGGAACGCACGAACTGGACCGATGTCAACAGTGAAACCGCCTTTAACCTTACCAGAGATAACACCAGTAACGATTTCGCCGTCTTCAAAGATTTTTTCAAGTTTAGTCCAAGTTTCAGCGCGCTTAGCTTTTTCGCGAGAAAGAACTGTTTGACCCATACCGTTGTCAAGAGCTTCAACAACAACGTCTACAGTGTCGCCAACTTGAACTTCAAGTTCACGTTGTTCATTTAAGAATTCAGCGCGGTCAACAATACCTTCTGATTTAAGGCCAGTGTCAACTGTTACCCAGTCAGAATCGATGTTTACTACAACGCCTTGGATGACAGCACCCTTTTCAACGTTGAGGTTTAATTCGCTTTCTTCAAAGAGGGCTGCAAAAGATTCGGTCATGATATACCTGATAAAGTCAGCGGTCTTGGATCAGACAAGGCCGGTTTAATTAAGCGTCTACATAGTCCGTATAAGACTGATCAAGCTATGCTTCTGCTGAAAATTCTTTAGTTTGCTAATTGCTGATCGATGTAATTCGTCATCAGCGCGAATACTTCATCAATGGTTAAATTTGAACTATCAATGAAATAAGCATCAGGAGCAGGCTTGAGTGGAGCGACTGTGCGTTCCATATCTCGTTTATCGCGCGCTTCGATATTAGCTAAAATGTCGCTTATTTTAACATCCACACCCATAGCCTGCAACTGATTTACTCGACGCTCGGCACGAGACTGCGCAGAAGCGGTTAAATAAATCTTGGCTTGAGCATTTGGAAAAATAGTTGTAGCCATGTCGCGACCATCTGCAACCAATCCAGGTGATTGCGCAAATGCGTGCTGACGCTCTAACAGTGCTGTTCTAAGTGCTGGAATTGCAGCTACTTTTGATGCAAATTCACCAACACGTTCTGTACGAATAATTTTAGACACATCTTCGCCGTCCAACAGAACGCTAATGCCACTTTCATTTGTGACAAATTTTATGTCTAAATTTGTTGCAATTTTTACGCATGTTTCAAGTTGAGTGTCTAATGAATCAATCAAATCTTGCTTGTGCAATGACAATCCTAATAGACGATACAATGCACCTGAATCAAGCAAATGATACTGATAATGGGCAGCAATCTTTGCTGCTAAAGTACCCTTACCCGAACCACTTGGGCCATCAATTGTGATAATTTGAACTGTCATTGCTTTTCCACTTCGTTAAACGGTTTTTGCAAGTTTTGAAAAACCAATTTTAATCGCTGACTGTAGTTGTGCAAGGATTAATTGGCTAACAAATGGTGCTCGTGCTTGTAATTCAATCGTATAAGTGACCAAAGTACGGTTAGCATCAAGTCTTTCAAACTGAATAATACCCAAATGGTGTTTCACCAATGGGTTTTTAATAATTTTATATTCAATTCGTTGATTCGGTTCTAATAACGTAATTTGTTCTTGTAGTGGTTTGATTGGACCAAAGCCCATACGGCGTACAGAACCCACTCCATCAGGACGCTCAGGGTCTGCTGAGTCTTTGACACGCACGACTTGTATCGGAGCAAATGCAACATTGTATGTTGCATGTTTAGATAGCAATTCGAAAACTTTCTCAATCGGTGCATTGAATTCTTTTTTTACTTGAATCGACTTCATGGTTGAACCTATGTTTATTTGACAATTTTAATTGTCATTCGATATTACCTGATTTTGCTGTAACTGTTCAGTGTTGTTTATTTTTTCCTGTAATTTTAATTCACGCTTTTGAGCCCGACGCATTTTAAAAAAAGCACTCAACTGTGCCGAGCATTGCTCTTGTAGACATCCTTGCTCGAAGGAAAAAATATGATTGTAATAACCTGCACTTAATAACTGACGCGCACTGACCAAAGAGCCTGCTTTAGGCTCAATTGCACCAAATACCACACGCTGAATACGTGAATGTACCAATGCCCCCACGCACATGGTGCAAGGCTCCAATGTCACATATATAGTCGCATCATCGGGTAATCGATAATTTTCTAAATTTTTACACGCTTCGCGAATCGCCACGATTTCCGCATGTGCAGTCGGATCTTGCATAGAAATAGGCGCATTAAAACCTGCGCCTATCACCTTGTTTTGACTCACAATGACTGCACCAACTGGAATTTCTTGAAGTTCTGCAGCTTTTGCAGCCTGCTCATAGGCAAGCTGCATCCAATACTCGTCACTAAATTGTATTTGTTCAGACATGTATTAACTAATAACACCATAGTGTTTCAATAAAGCGTTCCAGCTTTCAATATTTGTCACAGGTGGCTCGTCTGACAAAATACCTTTAAGTGATAAGTCAGCACCTTTCTTCCACTCAGGAGAAAGGTCTTTATCAACCAAACGTGCACGAACACCTTCAATAAAGTCTGCGTGACGAATTTTCCAGTCTGAAATTTGAGTTTCAAGCTCAAATACTTCACTCCATGAATGTACTTGCTTGCCCCATTGCCACAATAGCCAAGTTAAAGCAGCTGTTGCAGGAGAACCCTTTTGCAAGTTTTCACTTGCTTGGCGCAACCAATCACTACGTGCATCACTCAGACCAATAATCGACTCATAATCATGCTCAAAGTTATGACCACGACACACACTTTGGATCACATCTAATGAATTTTGTAATGGCCCTGGCCCAACTGGACGATGCATACTATTAAGCGTGTCATCAATCGCGCGAAAATCACCTGCTGGATAATGACCCCAATCAATATTAACTACAGTTTCAAGCACATTATCACGCTGTGCATCACAAATATGTGTCGCCCAACCAATACCATAGGCACCTGCCGCCGTCATAATTGAACCTGTCAAACCAGTAAACAGGCCAATTGCACCACGATCAGCAAGGAAACGTGTAGCACCTACGTCAGGATATAAGCCAATATTAATTTCAGGCATAGCCAAACGCGAATAAGGCGTTACTAAACGAAAAGGTGCGGCCATAAACAAGCCGAGACCACCGCCCATCACATAACCCTCACCCCAAACCAATACAGGTTTAGCATAGTTATGCAATAGAAGGTCAAGCGCATATTCTTGTTCAAAAAATTGATTCGCCGTATCAACTTCATCATTTACGACCAACTGACGAAGCTTACGAACATCACCACCCGCACAAAACGCTTTAGGCGTTGTGGAATCCAACCAAACCGCTTTTACAGATGCGTCATGTTCAAAGTCCTGAAATACTTCGAGTAGCGCGCTACAGATAGATTCATCTAAAGCATGAAGCGATTTTGGACGGTTCAAGCGCACAATGCGCCAACCGTTTTTCGCTTCTTCTACAATCAGATCTGGGTGATAATTTTTTGAAACGGGAGAATATGTCATGCGTCCAGCTGCCAGTCGATCGGCTCAATGCCATTTTGTTTAAGATAATTATTAGATTTTGAGAACACTTTACAACCGAAGAAACCACCACGGTTTGCAGCCAATGGAGATGGATGAGCTGCCTTTAGAACCAAGTGTTTATTTTGGTCGATACGTTGTCCCTTACGTTGTGCATATGCGCCCCAAAGTATAAAGACGATATGTTCACGTTGTTCATTTAAAACATCAATAACATGGTCTGTAAAATCTTCCCATCCACGTTTTTGATGTGAAGTCGGTTGCCCAGCTTCAACAGTTAATACGCTGTTCAGTAAAAGTACACCTTGCTCTGCCCAGCGTGTTAAATCACCATGCTTAGACACAGGAACCCCAAGGTCTGTATTTAATTCATGGAAAATATTACGCAAAGAAGGAGGCAAAGCAAGCCCCTTCTGTACTGAAAAACTTAAACCATGTGCCTGATTTGGACCATGATAAGGGTCTTGCCCTAAAATCACCACTTTTACATTATCTAATGGTGTTGTATTCAGCGCATTAAAAATCAAAGCATTGGGCGGATAAATCACTTTATCCTGTTTCATTTCTTGTAGCAGAAAGTCTTTTAACTCATCCATGCGTGGGCTAAGTAAAAAATCACTCAAACCTAATTTCCAGCCGGCATCAAGCTGAACTTTTGCGAGTTTTGCTTGCTGCTGTTCTGTTAAAGACATCACTGTTACCTAATCCTAATTACAATTTTAAATATAAATTAAAGCTTCACTTGCAAATCCACAGTTGGATTTAGGAAAGTTTGACCTTGCTTTAATTTTTCATACATTTGGGTATCATTCCATTCCGCTTGCACTTGTTCTGAAAAGACAATTTGTTCAAGCGATAACAGTCCCATTTGACTATTTTCAATATCTTCTAAAAAGCTTTGCGCGTAGCCGGTGTCAGTTTCATGCACAATAACAGAATAAACTTCAACATCCCCTTCACCATTTTGGGTTTCAGTCGATTTTAAAACCTGCTGTGCCAAATAGAAGAAAATACGAGAAAACTGTTCTGCCGAAGGTGAAACTGGTAAAGCCACCCAACGTGCACTAAATTGTTTACAAGCTTTAATATATTCAGTGTCGTCATGCTGCCAAAAACAAATGGCATGATCAAAACTATCGAATAAGTCTTTAATCACACCTTTAAGCAGTCCAAAATCATACACCATTTGACCATGATCTAATCTTGATGCTTTCAGCAACAATTCAACTTTATAGCTATGCCCATGAATTGAGCGTTTGCAACGATCTGACGTGCAATTACGCACGATATGCGCATTTTCAAACTTAAATAACTTACGAATTAACATATGCCGTAATGCAATCAAATAATCTGTGGGTTCTCATCGATTATAAAGCAAAAGTAAAACAATGAGCATTAATTTTGCTGTTCAGCTAGATTGGCAAAACTTATCATGATTTTTTTGATTATTCCTTGTTTTGAATACGCATAGTCTTCCAAAGATTTTACTCAGAGTCTTGATTAAAATGGCGCCATATTGCGATAAGCCACATAAACCTGCTTTTCTTGACGCACCAAGTCACTGGTAAATTGCTTCTTACGATCGCTAAGCATCACTTCAATTTGTGCTTTGAAATAATTTGATTTCACCCCAAGCTGGCTACTCACCAAATCACGATTTTCCTGACTCACTTGTGAAAACGGTTCTATAGCCCACAAATCCGTAACATTTGAAAAGTGTTCAAGTTTAGCCGAGCGTTGTTGCAAAACTTGCTCAATCGTCACTGCATCCAAGCGCTCATCAATAGTCGACAATAAGAAAGCCGAAGCCGTATTAATATTCACAGTACTTTCATGTGTAGGTAAAGCACTGACATATTTTTCAATTAATCTGTATTTTCCATTTTCGAAACCGCGTATTGATTTGAGCTCGGCTATATTGTGAAATTTAGTATTGGGTGGCAAAGGCGAATCATTCAAACTACGGTAATAAGATAGTTCCGCGCCCATTGGCCCAGCATTTTCATCATTCTCATCTTGCCAATCAATGACCGCCTGGCTGATTTCAGCAGGCAAACCTACACGCTGTAATATCTTTTCAAACCACAGCTTTGCCTTTTCATTTACAGCATCGTCAGCGGTTACCAAGCTATTTAGATTAAATTTTCCTGAGTCATCATGCAGCATGCCAGAAACAGTCCCATCTTCAACAGGAAATGCGGGCATCGGTTTCGCCCAATTTTCCTGTAAATGATCGACATCACCAGCATTTTCTGCATCATTCACTAGCATTTCAGAAAAAAAAGCTTCCGCACTTTTCGCATAAAGTAGAGACTGATTTTGACGCATTAGATATGCAGTATTTTCCGCCGTACTTGCTTGTTGTTGGGCAATACCTGCCGCCACAATCGTTGCTAAAGCAACCATGACCAATATGGTGAGTAAAGCGATCCCCTGCTGATGTTTCATTATTTTAATCCAGCATCGTTATTCTTGTTGTTTATTTTAACGGCCATCTTTTTTATCCTGTAAATAATCTGTATTTAACAAACTAAATAGCCATTCATACTCCGTGCCACTAACTGCCAAATTTATTTTTATGCCGCGTGGCAACATTGCAAAAGAATCTTTATTGTTTGTATCCGCAGCACGATCAGGCCAACTGTCCGATTCACTGGGATTTAACACGACAATTTTAAACTGCTCAACATTATCTAGTAGCACACTAGAATCCGGTTGATCATTCCCTGTTTGATTTAAATTTCTAAATTTTAGTCGATAGAGTTTTTTCTCATCTGCACGATACTGATATTCTATTCGTTCGTCTGGTGCAAGCCCCTGATTAAGTGGATCAGTTACACCGGTTTTACTAAAATTAAATCGACCATTTTGTAATACTAGCGCTGGCTGTATTTCACCATTAATATTGGCTGTCAAGGGAACCGCTTGCACGGTATCTCTTAATATCTGCTGATACGCCTCTTGCAACTGACTCAATTTGGCCTCGTGCTCAGCATTTCGCTCTTTCACTTTCACTACATAATCAAATACTTTCCATCCCAAGGCAGATAGTACTGCGAAAATAGCGATCGCAACTAACAATTCAACTAATGTGAATCCATATGACTTTTTCATGATTCAGCCACACGATAATTAAAGAAAACCAAACTGGTAATTCCAGCCGCCACATCGCCAGTGTCAGCATTCAATAAACTGACTTGCACATCAACGCGTTGAACATTTGGACTAATCGTCGCTTGAGCTTTTTTATCAATCTGCCAGCGTTCGTCTTGCTGCGTAACTTGCTTGGATGCTGTCCCACTCATCCATTCACGATTTATTTCCATGTAGGCAATTTCATTTAAAGCAACAAATTGTGCTTTAGAACGTAAAACTGCATTTGCAGTAGCTTGAGTATACTGCATTGCAACATTGGACAACGCCATGGCTGCGGTTGCAAATATTGCAAGCGCAACCATCACTTCTAGCAAGGTAAATCCTTTAGCCCGCATTTATTTTACCTAAATGGTCTATTTCTATTTCTTCACCAATGGGACGTTCTTCGAAATAGAATTGAATGCGTACAGGTTTGACTTCTCCATTACCCAACCATATTAACTGAGGTACATCATGATTTAGTAAGTCTGAATTATTGGCCTTTTCATATTGCCGATCTAATGACTGAATTGAAAATGAAACATGTTCTGGTAATTTTTTTGCCTCAAAATCTTTATAAGTTTGCCATTTATTATTTTGGTCCAATAGGCCATTTTGCTGTCTTTGTGCTTCTGGAATATATTCTTGTACCGCATAAATTGCTTGATTCACATCTGTCGCAGTTTTTTGCTCAAGGGCTAAAATACGAGATTGATCATTGGATTCACGTAAAATTCTCTTCAGATCTAATACAAATACTTCACGCGCTTGCATGGCTTTTCGCTGATCAGTCCCACCAATATTCAACAATACCAATGAAGCCATGATACCCATGATCACTATCACCACCATCAATTCTACGAGGGTGAATCCACGAACCAATGATGGTGATGTTATTTTCATAAGCAGCCTTTACGCAAACTGTGCAACCGCATGTGTTTGTTTCGGCAATGCCAAGGCTTGATCAATATAAGCTACACGCAAAGTATCACGTGAACCTAAATAGCGCTGGTAGAAGCTAGAATTTAAAATTGCTGCTGCGCCATGCGTTAATGACCAAATCGAAGCCAAATAATCACGTACAGGCATTTTGCTTTCAATGGATTCTAAGTAACGTTCAGTCATGCGAATGATTAAACGTAAACGTTGCTTACGCACTTGGTAAAGCTCACTAAATAAGTGCTGAATACCAACACCTGTAGTCGATAAGCGCTCTTCAATTTGGTGAAATAAAACTGTACGTTCTGGATGATGTAAATGATGCAACATAAAGAATGCGAGATGCTCAGGAAAAGCCTTGTCGGTATCCTTAATCATTTCGAGCAACATGCGCTCATTACGAATAATGAGCAGCATATAAAGTTCATCTTTACTTTGAAAGTGTTTGTATAGTGTCCCTTTTGCAAGGTCGAGCTCTGCTGCTAATGCATCAAGCGTCATACCTGCTTCACCATTTTCTAAGAGCAATTGTTCTGCTACTTGGAAAATTAATGCTTCTCTTGCTCGAAATTGAGCCTGACGATCCATCTTCACCCTATACTCTCTTTTACTCTTATATCAATTCAAATTATTTACTTAAGATTGAGGAGATTTTCAAAGTTTTGCATTGTTATGAAAGCCATCTCTTCAACTGACTTATCATATACATCACTTAAAGCTTTGGCTACATAGGGAACGTATTTAGGTTCATTAGACTTTCCTCTATAGGGCATCGGCGCAAGGTAAGGACTATCGGTTTCAATCAGCACGCGATCAAGCGGTACCTGCTTGGCAACATCACGTAAATCTTGAGCATTTTTAAACGAAACTATGCCTGAGAATGAAACATAGTAACCACAATCTAAAACTGCTTTTGCTGTTTCCCAGTCTTCAGTAAAACAGTGCAAAATACCATGTGTTGATTTCTCAGCACGTATGATATCTACCGTATCATGTTTCGCAGAACGCGTATGTACTACAACAGGTTTCTTTACTGTTTGAGAAGCATGAATATGACGTGCAAAACAGTCTTTTTGTTCCGCAATAAAATCGGTGCTGTGAAAATAGTCGAGTCCAGTTTCACCTATCGCCCACACTTTTTCTGATTGAGCCAATTCAACCAGAGTATCGACAGTAGCTCGCGCCATTGTGGCCGGATCTTCACATGGATGAACACCAACTGAATATCCGACATCCGTATGGCGAGCAGCAATTTTTGAAAGTTCAATATGATCATCAAGGTCAACTGAGATACTCATAAATTTTGAGACCCCAGCAGCTCGAGCCTGCTCCAATGCTAGATCTAAATTACCATCATAGGGTGTTAGGTCAAGCATGGTTAAATGGCAATGGGTATCTACAAACACAATATGTACCTACTAGTTATCACGGTTATGACTACATAGTGTAACTTCTACGTCCTTCAGATTTAAGTCCTGCAAGTAGTCGTTCTGCTTCAGTTTTGAAATAAACGCCTTTTTCGCCACCAAGTTGAATACCAAAACCTTGTGGTTTAATACCATTTTGCTTTTGCGAAACCCAAATAACTTTACCTGTCAGTGGAATTTTTATACTTTGCTCTGGCAAGGTCGCCAATAAAAAAACTTCTTCACCTAATTTGACTGTTTGCTTGGATGGTACAAATAATCCACCACCAACAACATATGGCATATAACTCGCAAATAATGTTTCCACATCTGGAATATTTGCATGGATAATCCCGCCCATACGTGGTTGCATCTTTCTTCCCCTTTTTTAAATATTCATCAGTTTAATGCAAAGCTCATCTACGACCAGATTCCCCTGTACGTTCTGCTCAATGAACCGCTTAGACTGCTGTAATTCAGTATAAATATTAAAAAGTGTTTCAAGCGTATACTGCTCCGCAAGCACACCAAAATCCAAATCAATATTTTTAATGGATTGATTCAGCTTGACACAAATTATATCGGACAACAAGTATTCAAACATTTGACTAAAATCACTAAAACTCAGTGCTTTATTCCACTTGGTCGCAATTGCCATGGGCATATTTTTTTGCATGACCAATTTTAGCCAATCGTGTATAAATTCTTGTCGTAAATTCAACCACTCACTATTTGCAACTTGAATGGCTTGTAACGGCATCTGACTCGCTAAATTCATTAAAACTTGGCGTTGCGTCTCACCACTGTCAGGCAAATGTTGCAAGAGATAATCCTGCGACAGTGTCGGCTCAATTCGATCAAGTGCATAATGCTGCATACGACTACGTATGGTTGCAGGCAATTTTAAGTAATGTTCAGCCAATAAAATAATGACAATGCGTTCACCCGGTTCTTCGAGTGTTTTAAGCAACGCATTAGATGATGCAATATTTAATGCCTCCGCAGGCTCAATTAAAACTACGCGCCAACCGTCTACCGTTTGCTGAACAAATGGTAAGAGATCTCGTATTTTTTCAATTTTAATTTTTGCATTTTGCTTTTTATTGTCTTCATCAGTACTAATATGGACAAAATTGGGATGTGTATCCGACTTTAACCACTGACAACTTCCACACTCGCCACAAGGCTGCTTTTGTTCATCACGCTTTTGACACAGCACCCATGCAAGAAATTGTTTTGCAAATGCTTCCTTACCACAGCCTTTTTTTCCATATAGCAAGATACCATGCCCTAACTGCGGAAAACGTCCCGTCAGTGTTTCCCACGTATTTTGCTGCCAAGGATATACTTGCGCCACAATTTCATTTTGCATCAACGACCAACCCTATTCGAAGTTTGAAACATCCATCTGATTCAAACGATCAAGATCAGCTTGTGTATCCACACCCGGTGGTAAATTTGCTTCTGCTATTGCAATGGCAATACGATGACCATTTTCAAGTACACGTAGTTGTTCAAGACTTTCTAATTTTTCTAATACACCCATATCCCATGTCACATACTCTTGTAAGAGTTTCACACGATATGCATATAAACCTAAATGGCGATAAGCTTGATTATGCAATTGCTGTTCAGCTTGTTTAGCACCATCACGATCATAAGGGATAGTCGCACGACTGAAGTACAAAGCTTGATTATGTTTAGACATTACCACTTTTACAATGCTGTCACGCTGAAACTCATCCAAGCTATGAATAGGCTCACACAATGTAGACATTGAAGATTCAGGTTGATCTTCAAGTAATTGCGCAACCTGTTTTACCAACAACGCTGGAAGTAGTGGCTCATCACCTTGCACATTAACAATGATGTCTTCATTTGCCCAACCTTTAATTCGAGCAACTTCACTTAAACGATCGGTACCCGATGGATGCTCAGCCGATGTCATCACAACATCTACGCCTTCCGCACGACAAACAGTAGCAATACGCTCATCATCTGTTGCCACACAAAGATCATCAAATCCTGCTACTTTCTTCGCTTGATCGACTACCCGTAGAATCATTGGACGACCATGAATTTCAAGTAAAGGCTTACCTGGTAAACGTGAACTTGAAAAGCGTGCAGGAATAACAATATGTTTCATAAATCAAATGCCTTCAGGAAGTTTTAAACCCAGTTGCTTTAACTGCTGATGTAGAGTTTCATAGCATGCAGGTGAAAGTACCGCATCCACTGGGACAACCCATATTTCTCGTTTAAAATTTGGATTTTTTTTCAATATTGCCAATAGTTTGACAGCATCTTTTTCAGTGGTAATGATTGGATTTGCATCTTCAAATTGCAGGTCGTCTAATTCATATTCGTAATGATCAGGAAACTCATGACATTGGAAATGCTGTATCCCCATCTTTTCTAAAGTATTATAAAAACGCTGGGGAAATCCTATTCCAACTACCGCATAAAAATCTTTATTTGGATCGAATACAGTATCTAGATCTTTATTCAATAAATATGGCTGTGAAGACTCTAAATGCATATTTAAATCTGTTTGAGGATTTGAGGAATGCTCAATCACCGTACCCGTTTCTAGGCGCTTTTTAGGTTCGCGTAAATAACCTTCAGGCAATAGCTTTTCATTGCCTAAACCACGGTTATTATCTAGAACAATCCATTCTAACTGTCGTGCTAAGGCCCAATGTTGAAGCCCATCATCACAAATAATTAGATCAAGCTGATGTTTAGACAGTAACAACTCAATACTTTGCTGACGATTTGAACCAACCGCCATCGGTACACCTGTGGACTGGACTATCAATGCAGGTTCATCACCTACTGTTTCAGCTGTAGCATTTAGATCCACATAAGCTGGAAAAGGCCCTTTACCACCATAACCGCGGCTGATCACACCAACTTTGATGTCTAAGCTATTTAGATAACTCACCAAATGAATAAGTAATGGTGTTTTACCACTACCACCAACAGTAATATTTCCAATAACCATAACTGGAATAGGTGCGGTATAACTAGATTTTGCACCTATTTTATAAAGTTTTTTATTGAGTAAAAAACCACCACGATAAATCCATGACAAAGGTCTAAACACAATGAGCCACTTTGCCTGTTCATTCCAAGCATCCTGAATCATTTGTGCAAGTGACATGGCTTAGTTTTCCTCAAAATTACGCTGATGAAGTTGAAAGTAGGCACCTTGCTGCGCGATTAATTCAGCATGCGTACCTTGTTCAATAATACGCCCTTTATCCATCACCACAATACGATCAGCATTTTCAATAGTAGATAAGCGATGAGCAATCACGATTGTTGTTCGATCTTGCATCGCCGCATCAAATGCTTGCTGAATATAATATTCTGACTCGTTATCCAGGGCACTTGTTGCCTCATCCAAAATTAGAATTGGTGCATTTTTCAAAATTGCGCGTGCAATCGCAATACGTTGTCGCTGACCACCTGATAAATTCAGGCCTTGCGCACCTAATGGCGTGTCATAACCTTGTGGTAGATCCATAATAAAATCATGGGCAAAAGCAGCTTTCGCTGCGGCGATGACCTGTTCATCTGTCGCATGCTCTAACTGGCCATAGGCAATATTTTCACGAACTGTGCGGTTAAATAAGACAACTTGCTGATTCACCATCGAAATTTGGGTGCGCAGGCTATTTAATTCGAGATCATTAATATCATGTTGATCTAACAACAACTGACCAGAAGTAACATCTTGGTAGCGCACTAATAAGTTCACCAGTGAAGTTTTACCTGCACCAGAACGCCCAACCAATGCAACAGTTTCACCTGCATTCACCTTTAGGTTAAAATCATGAATTGCATGATGACCATCTGCATAGATTAAATTTACATTCTTAAATTCAACATCACCTTTCAACACTGGTTTTAATGTGCCGTTATTGGCTTCTTCTGGCATATCCAGCAATTCAAATACCGAATATGCTGCAGCCATACCACGTTGAAGCTTTTCGTTAACATCCGTCAATGTTTTAATCGGCTTGCTCAACATACCTGCCGCTGTAATATAGGCAACAAACTCACCAGCTGAAGTGTCCTGCAAAATTTCTGGGCGTAAAGCGATATACATGACAATACTGAGCGCAATAGACATGATCAGCTGAACAATTGGACTATTGAGCTGCTGTACTACCACCATTTTCAGGCCACGGCGTAAATTTTCCATCGAGCTTTCGTGAAAACGTTTTTGCTCATAATCTTGGCCTGCAAAGCCTTTCACCACCAAATTACCTTGAACTGTTTCCTGTACCACATGGTTCACATCCCCCATAGTACTTTGCACTTGCATAGATAATTTACGCATGCGTTTCGAGGCTTTACGTATAATTAAACCAATGATTGGGCCAAAAATTAAAATACATAAAGTTAGTCGCCAGTTGGTATATAGCAAATAGCCCAACAGTGCGATGGTAATAAGACCCTGTTGTACAATGGTTTTTAGCGACTCAGACGATGCTGCCGTCAATTGTTCAACGTTATACATAATTTTTGCAGTGATATGACCGCTCGAATTGTCTAAATAATATTGTGAAGGCAAACGCATAAGTTTTGCGAACACTTGCTGACGTATATTAAAGATTAAGTTTCGAGAAATCACTGCGGTAAAATATCCACCCATGAACAAACCGAGTCCACGGAAGAACATCAATAAAACCACCAAGAGTGGAAATAAGGTTGTAAAGCTTTGATCTTTGTTTTGTATGGCTTCAATAATGCGTTCCAATAATTTTGCGACAGAAACTTCCGTCGCAGCATTAATACTGAAACCAAGCAAAACTAGTAAGCCTATTGCCCAAAAAGGTTTTAAATAACTTAATAGGCGTAGGTAGACCTTAAAATCGTTCTTCACTAATAACCTCGAGTTGGTACTTTGGTACTGATGTTAATATTTACAAAGCCTAACTGCCCCGCAACATCCATCACGCGAATCACATCCTGATGCGTGGCTTTCGCATCAGCAGCAATCACAAACATTAAATCACGGCGATCATTCGATATCTGTTTAATTGCCGTATTTAAATCTGAAACTTCCTTACTCGCCAAGGATTGCCCGTTGACCGAGTAATGCCCTGTAGAATCCACCACCACTTCAACTTTTTGATCATATTGTTTTGGTGGAACACCTTGTGCGTCCGGAAGTGTTAAATTCATTCGACTCATCTGATTAAAGGTTGTCGAAAGTAATAAAAACACCAAAATAAACATCAAGCAGTCAATCATCGGAGTGAGGTTGATATGAATATCTTCAACCTGACGGCGTTTAAATTTCATTATTCTGCCTCCATTCAGCTGGCTTTCTGAATGTCCTGACTTTCAACTTCAGGGGCTTTTTTATAGAATAAAGCGGCATGAAACAAAGTCGATTGCTGCTCAAGTTCAGCAACATATTCTTGAACCAAACGCTGGAAATAACGATGTGCAAATAATGCAGGCACGGCAATCAACATACCTGCAGCTGTGGTAATTAATGCTTTAGAAATACCCGGCATCATCAATACTGGATCACTATTGGTTCCAATATCAATCATCAAAAACGCTTCAATAATACCAATGACAGTACCCAGTAAACCCAACAACGGAGCAACCGCACTTAAAGTTCCCAAAAAGTTAATGTTTTTTTCAAGATAACCAATTTCTTGAGATGCGGTCACTTCCATTTGCGCACGTGCGTATTGCTCAGATTGATTTTTACTTGCATAACCTGCAGTCAAAACACGACCTAACGTACTCTGTTGCAAGTCTTTACTTTGCTCCATGTGTTGAACCACATCTTTCACAGAAGAATTAGCCTTCATATATAAAGATGATGGTAAAACCATTGATTTTTTAAGCGAATAAAACGCTCAATGGTAATGGCAACAGTAAAGATTGAACAAATCACGAGTGGGATCATTAACCACCCACCCGCTTTGACTAATTCCCACATTTGATTTTCCCCAAGTAAATAGACTGTAAAATTATTCAGCCAAACAAATATTTAGAATGCCGTCGAGTTCTTCAAGATTATGGTAGCTAATCACAAGCTTACCCTTACCTTGTTTATTATGATCAATTTTTACTTCAGCACTAAAACGATCTGAAAGTCGTTGTGTAAGTTGCTGTATGTCTGACGAAACATTTACTTTTGCTTTAGGTTGTTTCGGTGCATTCAAGTCACGAACATACTGTTCAGTTTGACGCACGGACATGCTTTTTTCAATGACCATTTCAGCGACTTTTAATTGGTCTTTGGCTTTCAAGGTCAAAATTGCACGTGCATGCCCCATATCAAGTAAGCCTTGCTGCATAAAATCTTTCACTGGTTCTGCCAATGAAAGTAAACGCAATAAGTTACTGATTGTGGTACGAGCTTTACCTACTGTATCCGCAATTTCTTGATGACTTAAACCAAACTCATCATGGAAACGTTGTAATGCCATGGCTTGATCAATTGGGTTCAGGTCTTGACGTTGAATGTTCTCAATCAGTGCTAATGCAATTGCAACTTGATCTGAAAGATCACGCACAATTGCAGGAACTTCTGTTAGTCCAGCAAGTTGCGCAGCACGCCAGCGACGTTCACCTGCAATAATTTCATAGGGATGTTTTTCGTCTTCAACAGGACGAATCACGATCGGCTGCATGACTCCATGCTTTTCAATTGAAGCCGCAAGTTCTTGAAGATCTTGTTCTTTAATAAAGCGGCGTGGTTGATATTCACCGCGCTTTAATAAGTGAACATCAATTTGCTTCAACTGACCATGATCTAATGCTTTCGCTTCTAACTGTAGTTTTTCTTTTTGGATCGAACCAAGTAAGGCATCTAAACCACGACCTTTAGCCAGTCCACGTTTTTTTACGGTCATGCTTTACTTCCTTTTTTCACTTTGGTTTTTTTTAACATTTCAGCTGCCAAGTTCAAGTAAGCAACTGCACCCTTTGAGCTTTTTTCAAAATAAATTACAGGCAAACCGTGTGCAGGCGCTTCCGCTAGACGGATATTACGTGGCACTACAGTTTCATAAAGTTTTTTTCCAAAATATTGTTCTAATTCTGCAGAAACATCACGAGTCAAAGCATTACGCGCATCATACATCGTACGTAATACACCCACGATCTCTAGATCTGGATTCAATGCTTGTTGAATACGATCAATGGTTTGCGTCAAATCTGCTAAACCTTCCAATGCATAATATTCACATTGCATTGGAATAAGCACACTGCGTACCGCTGCTAAAGCATTGACCGTAATTAAACTTAAACTTGGCGCACAATCTACAATAATGTAGTCAAAATCTTTTTCTACCGTTGCCAAGGCCTCACGTAAAATAAACTCACGTCCATCTTGGTCAGCAATCGCAAGTTCCACACCTGCTAAATCACGGTTTGCACCTAGAACTTTATAACCCACTTCAGCTTTATGAATTGCTGTTTCAATGGGTACTTCACCCAAAAGTACATCCGTCACTGAGTACAACAAGTCGTTCTTTTGAATGCCCGACCCCATCGTGGCATTACCTTGCGAATCCATATCTATAAGTAATACGCGTTTTTTTAATACGGCCAATGACGCAGCCAAATTCACTGCAGTTGTGGTTTTACCTACGCCACCCTTTTGGTTTGCAATCGCAATAATTTGAGCCATGGTAACCCCAGTCCTTTGAAAAATTTAAATACGTTTTAAGAAAATTAAATGGCGTTGTTCATCCAATCGTGGAACTTTTAACGCAACGATATCAATTTTGAACTCACTTTTCAGTGTTTCAACTTCTTCTTCTGGGATTAAACCTTTCATTGAAGCAATAATACTTTGCTCATGCATATACGGTTTAGATGCATCTACAAAATCAGTCAATGAAGCAAAAGCACGACTGGTAATCACATCAAATTGCCCTAGTTCATTGATGCTGTCTTCATTCTCAACACGTGTTTGAACTGCAATGACATTTTTTAGTTTTAGGTCTGCAATAAATTGCTTTAAGAATCGAATTTTTTTACCGTTTGCATCTAATAATACACATTCACGATCTGGCTGACACAGTGCAATGATCATGCCTGGCATACCACCGCCTGTACCAATATCGAGTAAGCGGCCTGTTGGCAAGTCGTTCAAAATACTCAAACTATCCAGCAAATGCTTCACCAACATTTCTTTTGGATCACGAATTGCGGTCAAGTTATAGGCTTTGTTCCACAGCACTAGGGCATCTTGATATTTCAGCAATAGATTTAATGCTTCTTCACTCAAATCTAAGCCAAGCTTTTGACTACCTTGCTTTAAGTCTTGAAAAAAAGGATGCATAAAGAAGACATCTCAATAAAAATTAACTGAAGTATACCGATTTCTAAGCCGTGGAACAGTAGCTAACGCTTAGCGAATATGCACTTAAGCGTACATGCCCTGACGAATCTGTAGATCTAGATCACTTAATCGCTCAGGTGTACCAACATCTACCCAAGCTGCTTGCATTTTTTCTGCAGAAATTTTTCCATCTAGCATCGCATCTTTTAATAATGGAGCTAAAGGTCGTTTTCCTGCATCCAAACCATCAAACATTTTTGGGTTAATGACCGCTACGCCACTATAAGTCAGTGCCTCACCTTGTTGTCCTTGCTCAAAGGTATAACTACGCCCATTTGCCAAGATAAAATCGCCTTTGGGATGTTGAGCAGGATTAGTCACAAAAACAAGATGTGCAAGATCTGCACCTAAGTTCACATTCAGTAAGGATGAAAAATCAAAAGTTGTCCAAACATCACCATTCACCAAAATAAATGGCTCTGTCCCAAGCAAAGGTAAAGCATTAATAATGCCACCTGCTGTTTCCAAACCTTCTGCTTCACGTGTCCAGCGAATAGTTACGCCAAATTGAGAACCATCACCTAAGGCGCCAATCAACACATCGGCTAACCAAGCAGAATTGATAATGATTTCAGTCACACCAATTTTTTTGAGTTTTTCAATATGCCAAACAATCAGTGGTTTTCCACCCACTTCAAGCAAAGGCTTTGGCTTATATAATGTTAAAGGACGCATCCGGTTGCCAAGACCCGCCGCTAAAATCATGGCTTTCATTATGCAACAACCTCGTAACTACCGTATTTGGCTTCAAATTTCGGCAATACTTTAGCTTGAATAAACTGCATAAATGGTTTTAGTTCTGCATACGGCTTACTTTCTTCAAGTAAATACCACATCACACGAGGTAAATCTTTCAAGTAGCCTGATTTACCATCACGCTCAAACAAACGAACAAAAATACCCAAAATCTTGATATGACGTTGAATCGCCATCAGGTCAGCATCTTGTTTAAATTGTTCAAAGTCACGACCTTCTTTTGCCGACGCAGGTAACAAGTCATAAAACACTTTAAACCAACCATATACACGCTCAGCATTCCACTGCACATAAGCGTCTCGAGTGATTGAAATAAGGTCATAAGTATCCGCACCAATCACTGCATCTTGAAAATCAATGACACCTTGATCTTGCTCACCATCGAGCATCATTAAATTACGACTATGGAAATCACGATGCACGATGACTTGTGGTTGTGCCAAGGCAGCATTGGCTAAAATCGCAAATGTACGCTTAATTAAAGCCGACTCTTCGATAGTTAGTTGAATTTGTAATGAAGGCAATAACCAATCAGTTAAAAGCTCCATTTCAGAAATCAGCTTTTCATAGGCATATTCTGGAAAGTGGTTTACACCATCAATTGACTGTAATTGAATCAACTGTTTAAAACTTTGTGCGTAATGTGCGTCTACTGTTTGATCATTGAGCAATGTCGACAGTAAAACATCACCAAAATCTTCCAGCAATAAAAAGCCTTGCTCTAGATCTTTTGCCACAATATGGGGTACACGAACGCCATTCGCATCAAAAAATTCATCAATCGTCACAAAAGGCACACAATCTTCTTTTTCTGGTGGTGCATCCATCAGCATAAATGTTTTATTATTCAATTTGATTCGTGCATAACGACGGAAACTTGCATCGCCTGCTAGAAAGTTAATTTCAAATTGATCTGAACCAAGTACAGATGAAATCCATGTTTGTATCAATTGTTCACGTTGTGTATTCATTTGCGATAAATTCTAATACAGGCTGAGTTTTTAAAGTGCTAAGTGTAGCTACTTATCAACTTTTTCTCTATGATGCGACAATAATTAATTGCGATTAAGCATACTTGGTTAATGAGACAAATGAAGCAACAGTTTAAATTCAATCCTTTAGCGACTGCGATCTTAACCCTTCTTTGTGGTAGCTCTTTACCAAGCTATGCAGCGTCTGTTTCTACCGCTTCCACGGAAGATGATACTGAACAGTTGAAGCAGACAATTGCTGAAGCCTACCCGGGTCAGCAGTTCTTTGAACAATATTATGTTGATAAATCTGCTCCAGAAGCCCAAATCCGAAATACCAATCAACTTAGCTCAGCATTTTGTACTGGAACATGGATTACACCTGTAGCTCCAACCACCAAAGCTGTTGCCCCAGAAGATGCAACCTCTACCATTACTGCAGATTATGGTCACTTTGACCCGAATGGCGATTCCATTCTTGAAGGTAATGTTCTGATTGACCAAGAAGGTCGTCAAATTCGTGCCGATCAAATTAAAATTGATAAAACCCAAACATATGCCAATGCTTCTGGCCGCGTGCAAATGGCTCAGTCTGGTTTAATTTCACAAAGCGATTCGATTGACTACAACTTAAAAACGCAACAAGGCGACTTAAATAACAGTTTCTTCATCGCAGAACAACAACATGCACATGGTCGCGCAGAAAAAATCGCACGCACTTCAACAAATACACTTGAATTAGAAAACGCAGAATATACAACTTGCCCGCCGGATGAGAAGCCAACTTGGAAAATCCAAGCGGATAAAATCAAACTTAATCAAGAAACTGGCCGCGGTGAAACCAAAGGTACAACTTTATACGTAAAAGATGTACCTGTGATGGCCGTGCCATATTTCAATTTCCCGATTGATGATCGCCGAACCACAGGTATTTTAACCCCAAGTTTTGGCTTTACCAATGATGGTGGTTTTGAACTTGCAGTTCCAGTTTATTTAAACTTAGCACCAAATTATGATGCCACAGTTACACCGCGCTATATCGCAGATCGTGGCCCAATGCTTGAAGGTGAATTCCGCTATCTCACCAAAAACTTTGGCTCGGGGATGATTTTTGGTGGCTATTTAGCTGGTGACCAAAAATATGACGACCAAGATCGTAAAGATTTACACTTTCTACATAACTGGAAAATTAACGATCAATTCAGCACAAATCTCGAATATAACTATGCATCCGACAAAGATTATTTTTCAGACTTAAACAATAACCCAAACTCTAAGACAGACCTTAATTTACGTCGTGCTTGGGAGCTTAATTATAAAAATGGTATTCCCGGCTTAAAAGCACAGCTTAAAGTTGAGGACTTCCAAACACTGGATAAAACTGTCAGTGATGAAGACCGTCCGTATGCGCGCTTGCCGCAATTCCTACTGAACTACAAGACTGGTAATCCGCTCGGCTTACAGTACGAATTCAATAACGATACAGCATATTTTAAAAAGAATCTGCGTGGCGATAATATTCCGCAAAACAATAGTGATGCGACAATGTATGAGCCAAGTGGTGCACGTATTTATAACGACTTTAGTGTGCGTTATAACTATCGTAACCCATGGTCTTTTGTAATACCAGAAGTGTCTATTCGTAACGTCAACACGATTTATGATCAAGATACTGTTGATCGTGCCAATACAAATAACAATCACTCTAGTAGTGAAAGTAAATCGATCGTTGTACCGCAATTCACTTTAGATGCGGGTCTTGTGATGGAGCGCGAAGGTCGTTATCTACAAACCTTAACACCACGATTCTTCTATGCTTATTCACCATATAAGAACCAAGAAACTAACCCTAACTTTGATTCAACTACTGCATCTATTAACTATGATCAGTTGTTTAGCCCACGTCGTTTCTATGGAAATGACCGCTTAGAAGACAACAATTTTGCATCATTAGGCCTAAGTTACAGCATATTTGATGATGTTGGTTTGGAGCGCTTAAAAGCCAGCGTAGGTCAAAGCTTCTATTTTGAAGATCGTCGTGTCACTTTGAACAATGTCACCGACAAGTTTGATAGCGAACGTCACACTGGCCCTGTTGTGAGCTTATCGAGCCAGTTATCTGATCGCATCAGTGTCAATGCGAATTCAGCTTGGATGGCAAATGGCGATAATGCTCAGCGCGATATCCAAATGTATTATGCAGGTGATAAAGGTAATCTTTATAACGTCGGTTATTTCTATCGCAAAGACATTCCAAACCGTCAAGATAGTTATGACCAAGCAGTTGCTTCATTTATTCAACCCATCCATAACAACTGGCGTATTATCGGGCATGCACAATACGATTTAGACAATAGCATTGCGCGCGAATATCTATTGGGTGTGAACTATGAATCATGCTGTTGGGGTGTTTCAGTATACGGACGTTCATATTTTAATGATTTGGATGATGTAACATCTTCTGATGTAAAACCTAAACGTGCCATTATGGCTGAATTCACACTTAAAGGTTTAGGTGGATTCAACAATAAATTAACCTCTTTACTTGAAAACCGTGTTTTAGGTTTTAACAATATTAATCAATCTTGGACAGAACGTTAATGAAGACAGAACAGTTAAAACAAATTTTTAAAGCAACAGCATTAGCACTTTGTCTTTCTGCTTCAATGCCGACTTTCGCTGATGCACAACCTAAAGATGAAATTGTAGCTGTTGTAGATAATAGCGTTATTTTACGTAGTGATTTAGATCAAAGCATTGCAGAGATTACACATCAACTTCAATCAAAAAAACAGACTGTTCCTCCGATTGAATATTTACAGCAACAAGCACTTGAACAACTTATTACACGTCAAGCTCAACTTGAACAAGTAAAACGCTATAACGTAAAAGCAGATGAAAAATCTCTCAATGAAGCAGTTTTAAAAGTTGCAAAAGATTCAGGTTCTGCAAGCCTTGAAGCATTTCAACAAAAACTAGATGCAATAGCACCAAACACCTACTCTTCGTTACGCGCTCGTATTGCTGAAGATATTGCACTGCAACGTCTACGCCAACAACTTGTGACATCACGTATTCAAATTAGTGATCAAGACGTTAAAAACTTTTTAAGCTCACCACAAGGCCAAGCTGCGCTTGGCAATCAAGTTCACGTCTTACACGTTCGTATTTCTGGTGGTGAAAATGCTGTAAAAATTGCTGAGGATGTACGTAAAGAACTTGCAACTAGCAATGATGCTAAAGCAATTAGTACTAAATTCAGCACCAAAGATACTAAAGTAGATGCAGCAGATATGGGCTTCCGTAGCTTATCTGATATTCCAGACGAGCTTGCAGCGCGTGTTTCACCATTACAAGTTGGACAAACGACAGAATTGATTTCTGTACGCGATGGTGTTCATGTTCTAAAATTAATTGAACGCAAAGCATCAGATCAAAAAGCCATTGTTCCGCAATTTCAAACGCGTCATATTTTAATTCAACCATCAGAGGTTGTTAGCCCTGAAAATGCGAAGCAAATGATTGACAGCTTATACACACGTCTACAAAAAGGTGAAGATTTTGCTGTTATTGCCTCAACTTTCTCAAATGACCCTGGTTCTGCGGCAAATGGTGGTAGCTTAGGTTGGGTGAGCCCTGGGGTTATGGTTCCTGAATTCGAAGCAAAAATGAAAGAAACACCTAAAGGCGAAATCAGCAAACCATTTCAATCGCAGTTTGGTTGGCATATCCTACAAGTGACTGACACACGCCAACAAGACATGACACAAGAGGTTCAAGAGCGTATGGCGCGCCAACTCTTAGGTGAGCGTCAATTTGATACCGAGCTTGACAGCTGGTTACGTGAAATTCGAAACAATGCTTTTGTAGATATTAAAGACCCTGCTCTACAACGTAAATCGAAATAATACATAAAATAAAACCAGCCTAGGCTGGTTTTATTACGTCTCATTTTTACTAAAATTTAAAATATTTTTAGTCATTATTTCTAACAATAAAAAAAGCCTCCCGATCGGGAGGCTCTTAATGACTCAATTAACGATTGTTGTTTTCGTCGTCTTGAGCATCATCAAATTTAGTTTCGCTTTCAAAACCAGCATTTTGACCACCGAAGCCACCTTGAGCACCGAAGCCACCTTGACCACCAAAGCCACCTTGGCCACCGAAACCACCTTGACCACCGAAGCCACCTTGTTGACCACCGAAGCCACCTTGTTGACCACCGAAGCCGCCTTGTTGACCACCGAAGCCGCCTTGTTGACCACCGAAGCCGCCTTGTTGACCACCGAAGCCAGCTGCACCTTGTGCACCAGCAGGAGCGCCAGCTGGACGTGGGTTACGTGCAGGAACTACAGTTGAAATCGCATGTTTGTAAACCATTTGGCTTACTGTATTTTTCAAAAGAACTACATATTGGTCAAATGACTCAATATGACCTTGCAATTTAATACCATTTACAAGAAAGATAGAAACTGGAATACGTTCTTTACGGAGAGAATTTAAGAACGGATCTTGTAAAGTTTGACCTTTAGACATGTTATAACTCCAAAAAATAATAAAAATCAGCGCAAAAACTACCTTTATTTTTCAATTAAAAATTATCAAAAAGGTAGTCCCTAAATTTTGCTTTATCCGTAGCAGTTTCGCAAGTCTTCTTGAGCCTGCTTCGCTGTTAAATATGTAGTAAATTTATGCGTTTCTTGCAAAGATCTTAACCAAGTATATTGACGTTTTGCAAGTTGTCGTGTCGCAAATAGAGCCTTATCCTCCATTTCACGCTGTTTTTCGCTACTTAGATCACTATTTCTTAAAAAATCTAATGCTTGACGGTAACCAACTGATCGCATAGCGGGCAAATTTTCATCTAAATCGTATTTTTCAATTAGCCCTTTCACTTCATTTAAAAATCCAATTTCCCACATTATTTTTAAACGTTGTGCTATCCGCCCGTGTAATTCTAAACGGTCAGGCAGTAAAGCGTAATTATGAAAATTGTAACGGTAAGGTAAATTTTTAGGCTGTTCAGCTTGTAATTTTGTAATAGGTTGTCCGGTCAATTTATAAACTTCCAACGCACGAATAATACGCTGCTTATCACTGACTTTAAACTTTTCACCTGCTAAGGGATCTACACTACACAATTCAGCATAAACAGCATCCCACCCCTCACACTCACCTTTCTCTTCAATTTCTGCACGCACAGCGTAATCAGCACTGGGTAAGTTGGATGACAATCCCTCAAGTAAAGCCTTGTAATACAACATCGTCCCACCAACTAAAATTGGGGTTTTACCGCGAGCATGCATATCATCAATTAATACACATGCATCCTCAACAAAATTGGCTGCCGAATACACTTCTAAAGGACTAATAATATCAATTAAATGATGCGGATATTGCTCCAGCTCGGCTTTAGTAGGCTTGGCTGTACCAATATCCATATCTTGATAAACGAGTGCTGAATCAACGGATATTAATTCAAAATTTCCACGCTCAAAGAGTTCACATGCCAGCGCGGTTTTCCCACTTGCAGTTGGTCCCATAAGATTGATGACCGGCAATTGATTTGACATGTACAACTACTCTCCTCGAGCAAAAAGTTTATCAAGCTGAGCCAATGGGAAAGCACGCCAAGTTGGGCGTCCATGGTTACATTGACTGGCAAATTCGGTTTGTTCCATCTGACGTAATAATGCATTCATTTCAGACAGGCTTAAAATACGGTGTGCTCGTACAGCACCATGACAGGCCATACCCGCTAAAATTTGGTCACGTTTTTGTAGCAATCCTGCCACTTGATCAGTTGGATCTAAATCATTTAATAATTCTGGAATCAACGCATCAAAATCAGCCTTATGTAAAATAGCAGGTACACCACGAACGATCACCTGCTCATCGCCATATTGATCAATTTCAAGTCCTAAGCGTGCTAATTGATCTTTCAGCTCATCTACACGCATAGCTTGCATACGACTAATGCTGACCACTTTAGGAATAAGTAGTTGTTGTGAAGTCCAAAATTCTGGTTTATCCCACGCTGTTTTCATTTGTTGCAATACAATACGCTCATGTGCAGCATGCATATCAACAATAATCAAACCTTCAGTATTCTGCGCCAGAATATAAATGCCGTGCAGCTGCGCAATCGCAATACCAAGCGGATGCTCATCCACTTTCTGTTGAATATGGGCTTGCATGGACTGCTCGACATCAACAGCCGTAACTGATGTTTGACGTAACGGCGCTAAATAGCTCTGTAATGCGTTATTTAGCTGTTTTGATCCATCATATCCAACATAGCTATTTGTATTTGTTGAACCTTTAGATGGGTGTTGCGCAGCAGAATAACTATACGCAGCCACTTGTTCAGCCGATTCAGCATAATTCACCCCAGTGGGTGAGCTAAAATCGGTTAATCCACCCGCACTATCAGGATTAACAAAATTTGCAGCAGTTTGTGTTACAGCTTCAATATTTTGATGTAATTGAAATTGTTCTTGATGCCTTGGTTGCGCAATCAAATTTTCTTGAGCTTGGGGTTCAAGCTTCATGGCACTAGAAAGTTCAGCTGTCGCAGTTTGGAATTGCGCTAAAGTCGATTTAGCATAATGACGCACAAATTCATGGACTTCACGTTGGTTTAAAAAGCGAATTTCATGCTTGGTTGGATGCACGTTTACATCAATATTTTCAGGATCAACCTCCATAAACAGCAAGTACGCTGCATGTTGATGTCCATGTAAAATACCGTCATACGCCATGCGTAGCGCATGTGAAACCGTCTTATCTTTCACAATACGACCATTCACATAAACATATTGCATATCGGCTTGTGCGCGTGCATCCGAGGGATGGCCTAGCCAACCGCTTAAGCGCATGTTGACGCTATCTGCATCAATCCAGTACGCATTTTCGGTAAACTGACGACCTAACAACTGTTGTACACGCTGAAAACGTAACGCCCCACTATCTGCTACAGGCAGATTTAATTTAATGCTATTGTTGTGCTCTAAAACAAAACGAATATCAAAGTGTGTCAGCGCTAAACGACGGACAATTTCTTCAATATGTCCAAATTCAGTGCCCTGTTTTTTGAGAAATTTACGACGTGCTGGTACATTAAAAAATAAATCCTGTACCCGAATCGTTGTGCCTCTTTGTGCAGCAACAGGTTGAATCTCTTGATGATCAAAAGCAGTACCATTAACTTCAACCTGATAGCCAACACCATCTTCATTTTGACTACTAGTCAACGTCAACCGTGATACCGCAGCAATGGATGCCAAGGCTTCACCACGAAAGCCTAAACTCACAATCGCATGTAAGTCTTCTGCACTTTGGATTTTACTGGTCGCATGACGCATAACGGCCAAAGGGAGGTCTTCATGATGAATCCCCCGACCATTGTCAATAATTTCAATCAGTGTGCTACCGCCTTGCTCAACACGAATAATTAATTCTGTTGATCCTGCATCAATGGCATTTTCAAGTAATTCTTTGACCACAGATGCAGGGCGTTCAATCACTTCACCCGCAGCAATTTGGTTGGCTAGAGCAGGATCAAGGGTACGAATTCGGCGGGCACTGATGTCATTCAGCATGGTTGAATTTTTGCTCCAAAGCATTTTGCAAGGTTTCAGATGATGATGTTAATGTCGCCCTACGCGACATTTCATCTTCTGATTTTTCAATATTTATCACTAAATCGGCAGCTGGAATTTCGTCTCCACCTTTTGAAGGCCATTCAAATAAGAAAAGTGCATTCGGTGTTTCTAAGTAATCACGAATACCCATCAATTCAAGTTCATAAGGGTCATTTAAACGATACAAGTCAAAATGAAAAATATCTTTACCTTGAATATTGTAAGGCTCAACCAATGTATAGGTTGGACTTTTGACTGCGCCTTGATGACCCATTTGCTGTAAAAAATAACGGCTTAAAGTGGTCTTACCAGCCCCCAAGTCACCAATAAGGTAAATCACGCCCGTGGTAAAATGCGTCGACAGTACGGTAGCTAAGTTTTGGGTATCGACTTCACTATTTAAGTCCAAACTGAATGAATACTGCATATTACTCACAACATGTACATAAGAATTAAATATGATAGCATCGCGTTGCATGAAAATCATATGTCCTCACTTTGCTTTGGACATTTTTCACTACAACTAACCACCATCACTCAGATAATCTAAAAGCTCTTGATGCAAAGCAACAATTTCACACCACCTATGATGAATGGCGTTAGTGCCAGCAAAGTTTTTCTAGACACAAACAAAGCAATTACAGCAACTGTTTTTGAATATTTATGTCAGCAATTTCAACACATTTCAGCTGATGAATGGACACAACGCTTTGCAGATGGTTTGGTCTATGATGCTGCAGGTGAAAAACTGCATATTCAGAGTCCATATATGGCAAATACACATGTGTTTTACTATCGTTTTTTAGCGCATGAAATCCATGTTCCTTTTGAACATCAAATCATCTTTGAAAATGAACACCTATTAGTGGTAGATAAACCTCATTTTTTAACAATGAGTCCAACAGGTCAATATGTACAAGAAACCTTATTGGTTCGCCTTAAAAATCAAACACAAAATGAAGATTTAACCCCTATTCATCGCTTGGATCGTGAAACAGCAGGCGTGGTTCTTTTTTCAAAGCGGGTAGAAACCCGTGGCGCCTATCAACAAATGTTTGCCAGCCGTGAAGTGCAAAAAAACTATCATGCGATTGCGGCTTATCAAAGTGAACTTACATTTCCAATGACAACCAAGCTACGGATGGAAAAAGGAAAACCCTTCTATACCATGCAAGTCATGGCGGGTGAAGCCAATAGCGAAACCCACATTGAACTAATTAAATATCATGGGCAATGGGCAAAATACAGATTAAAGCCACACACAGGTAAACAACATCAACTTCGGGTACATCTCAACGCGTTGAATATTCCAATTAAAAATGATCCATTTTATCCACAGGTTGCACATAAAGCAGATGATGATTTCAGCCACCCTTTGCAACTGCTCGCGAAAGAAATACAGTTTATAGATCCTGTGACACAGCAATCATTTCATTTCTGCTCTTCGCGTGAATTGACACTGTAATCTGGTTGTCATTACATTTTATTGATAAAATACTTCCAAAGAATATTGAATTTATAGTATTTTTGATTAGAATAAATGCGAAAAGTTAAGTAATTTAAAGCTTTCTAAAAATATGAGAAAAACTGAAGTCTACCAAATCCGCCTCGATTCTCAGGAAAAGAAGCAAGCATTTGCAGTATTTAAACAATTGGGGATTACACCTGCCCAAGCCGTACGCCTATTTTTCAAACAGGTGGTTTTAACTAAATCCATCCCCTTCTCTATTGAAAATCAAAATATCAATATTGAACAGCTGATTAAATTACGTAAATTAAAACAGCAAGAATCACTGGCGTTATCGACCACTGAGATTAGCCATGCTGAATTAGAAATTCTAAAAAATGATCCTTTGCTTGATGATGATCATTTAGATTTATTTGAAGAATTAAATGCCATTTTGGGTGAAAGTGACAAAACTTAACACTGTCGCATTTATAAACAATTTATAAATCAACCAATTCCAAAATTTCGATATGCTTCATGCAAGACTATAAAAATAGCATGGAGTATATAAATAATGATTGTTCGACGTGCCACTGATGCAGATCTCATTCCCCTTGCTGTTCTTTTCGATGAATATCGACAATTTTATGGCTCATCTTCAAATCTCGATTTATCTTCGCATTTTTTAAAGCAACGTTTTGAAAATAATCAAAGTGTTATTTTTATTTGTTTAAAAGATGAAACGATTACCGGTTTTGTTCTGCTGTATTTAGGTTTTTCTTCCGCTGCTTGCTCGACTTATTATATTTTAGATGATGTCTATGTCAGCCCAGTTTTTCGTCGCCAAGGCTCTGCGCGCCAACTCATCGATACCGCAGTATTATTTGCCCAGCATGAAAATGCATTAAGAATTAGTCTTGAAACACAAAAAAATAATTATCACTCACATCAGCTTTATGAATCCATGGGCTTTGTTAAAGATGATGAATTTCAAACCTATCATTATTTTATTCGCTAAATTCTTTCACCAACATTTTTTAATTCTTAAACACGACTTATAGTTACTTTTAGTAGGCTAATTACCAAATAAAATCAACCTTATACCGCATCGGCTTTCTTATTTAAATGATTCCAAAAATCAGATTTGTATAAGAAAGCCCTTTTCAAATTGACAGATACTTTGAAATTACAGAGCACGAAACTTGGACTGTTCAATTTGCTCGGCGGTTAAATACATCCATTCACCTTCATCTAAGCCTTCCAAGCTTAGTTGTCCTACTTTCGCCCGATGTAGCTGTTCAACTTTATTGCCAACAGCGGCGAGCATACGTTTTACCTGATGATATACACCTTGGTGTACCGTCATTTCCAATTGATGTTCAGCCAATATTTTTACACCTGTGGCAGCAAACACACCGCTTTCATTCCGCAGTTCTACCCCGTGTTCTAACTGCTCAACTTGAGCCGTCGTCACCGCATCCTCCGTGTGCATTTGATAAACCTTTGGCACATGCTTTTTGGGATGTGTAAGTGCCTGCAAATATTGACCATCATCTGTTAATAGCAATAGCCCTGTCGTATCCTGATCAAGACGCCCAACACATTGCAAGCCACGATTTAGCAATACCTCATCAAAAAACTCAAATACACTAAAATGATGTGTAGCCTGATGCGAACACTCATAGCCTTTTGGTTTATTTAAAGCAATGTACACATGTTCCCGATAAGTATATTCATGCCCATACACTGAAAAAACTAAGTCTTTTAAATCAAGTTTTTGTTTTGGATTGGTTATCACTTCCGAATTAATTTCAATCGCACCGTTTTTAATTATTTGCTGACAATATTTACGAGAACCAAAACCTTGTGACTGCAGCATTTTTTCCAAAAACATAAACGGAACTCAATTGAAATTTCAGACTGACATTTTACCTTGTTTCAGCTTAGATAAGTTGCTGTTTGAACCGATTGTTGAATGCTTTAACTTTCTAGCGATAAAATTGGGGTAAAATAATGATCAAATTTAATTTCTCTCCCCAATCAACATGTCCCAATTAGACTTAAACTTAATCGTGCTTATCGTATTATTGGCATGCGGTATTTTCAGTCACAACACAGCCATTACTATCGCTGCTGGTGTACTTATCGTATTTCGTATTACACCGTTGAGTGAATTTTTCCCGTACTTACAGCAATACGGTCTAAACATCGGCATTATTATTTTAACCATTGGCGTTTTAACGCCTATCGCCAGCGGAAAAATTCCAGGGGATTCAATTCTAAAATCTTTTCTCAGTTGGAAATCAATTTTGGCCATTGCAATTGGTGTCTTTGTTGCATGGCTCGGTGGCCGTGGTGTTAAACTTATGTCAAACTCACCTGATATCGTTGCTGGCCTTTTAATCGGAACTGTAGCAGGTGTCGCAATGCTGCGTGGCGTACCTGTTGGCCCATTGATTGCAGCTGGGATTTTGTCCCTATTGATCGGGATTAAACCTTAATTTTAAATAAAGCACACTGAATAGATATGCAGCAGAATTACAATCTGCCGCAATGACCTTATAACGATTTAAATAAACGTCGACTTAATAAAATACCGACCCCAGATAAACTTGCCATAATGACACCCGCCCAAACCCAAGTCTGAGTTTGATCTACAGTCAATGCTATCACGGGAGGTAACAAGAACTGAGAAATTGCTGAACATTGTAAAACCAAACCAACTGTCGTACTGATTGCAGCTTGATATGGTGCAAAATGGATCGCCTGTGCAAAGACAATCGCTGCAACCAATCCACCGAATAAAGAAAAGCTAAACACGCTCAAATATTGCAGAATAAATGGCAACTGATCTTTAAAAAGATAGAAACTTAGTGAACATAAAATGAGAACACCAAATCCAACTTGGACTAAAGTTTTAGCCTGAAAACCTCGATGTAACATCAACCCACAGCCAAATGTGCCAACGGCATTTGCAATAGCAACACTCGCTGTTAAAGCTCCAGCCAACTGTGCAGAAATATTATTCTGTACATAAATTGTCGGTAAAAATCCAACAAGTGCAAACCATTGCCCTGCATAAGTACCAAAAATAAGTGCTAACAACCAGGCCGAAGGATGCTTGAGTGTATGCTTGATTAATGTAAGGACTGAAACTGAGGCCAATTGCTGACTTGGATTTGGTACGAGCCATGCAATAATCAGCATCAATACAAAAGTTAATCCTGCGAAACTAAGCCATACAGCTTGCCAACCAAATTGCGCGATAACAAATGGTGCAACCAATAAAGCAATCCCCATTCCGCCGCCCATGTAAGAACTCCACAGCCCCATCTTGCTACTGATTTGCTCTAAAGGAACTAACTGACGAATAAATGCTGGGCCAGTCAAAGTCACAAGTAAAAAGCCAAAACCTTCAATGACCCGTAAAATCAGTAACAGGCTTACACTTTGCGTAAAACTACCCATTGCACTCGCAGCTACTAATAATGCCAAACCCATCATAATACAGCGCTTAAAACCCAATCTTTGGGTATAGCTGCCAATGAGCAAGGCAAAGCACATTCCAGCGCCTTGTACCAAGGACAGCAATAAACCTGATTGAATCAGACTGATCCCCAACTGTTGCTGGAGCACTGGAATTGCAGGTGGTAATTTTCCAATATGCATTGCCGCAACAAATCCAGCAATGATTATGAGGAGATCTTTAGACAGCCATTTCATGGTAAGCAAACAAACACGGTAAACTTACCAATCAGCTTAACAAGACAATAAAATTATTTTAGTCGTAAAATCAATAAGCTAATATTAAAATCAAATATTTGAATGATCGTTAATTTGTTTACGCACGCGCTTATTCGCATACATTTTCAAATCTGCAAATTCAACCAATTGATCTATAGACTGTGCATCTTCTGGGAACAAAGCCAGGCCGACACTGGCACCAATTTTCAAACTGATTTTTTCAAAGATAAAAGGTAAACCACAATGCTCTGCGATACGATTCATCGCTGCTTGAGCACGTTCGTGATTGGCAATATTGGTTAAAATTACCGCAAACTCATCACCACCTAAACGTGCCACCAAATCATCTTGGCGCGTTTCACTGAGTATTCCCTGCGCAATTTCTTTTAATGCTGCATCACCAATACGATGTCCAAATTGATCATTAATCGGTTTAAGACCATCCATGTCAATCATCAAGATACCTAGGACTTTATTTTCTTGGCGTGCTTTCACAACACCTTGACGTAAAAAGTCGACAAACAACGCACGATTTGCCAAACCGGTTAAACTGTCTTGGGTTGCGAGTTTATATAATTCTTTAGCACCAAAACGAGTAGCATGATACATGGCAGCAGCAATCAGTTCAGACATTAAACTGAGTATATGCAAATCTTCTTCTTTAAATGCATCTTCCTGCTCAGAATAGATTTTAAGTACACCGACAGCCTCATCACAGTGCAGCAAAGGTACAACCGCCATAGAACGCAAGCCTACGCGGCGACATGCTTCACGATCAACCCGTGTATCATTCTCAGAATCTTTACAGTATAAAGTTTGCTTTTGCTCAATACACATACCAGACAAGCTATTCTGAATATGTAAGCGTAGTCCCAGTAAATGGCTCGCACCATTCGATACAGCACGATAAACCATATCACCATCTTCAGCCAGCTCAACAACTGCCCCTTTTGCATGAGTAATGGCCTGCGCTTGTTCAGCAACAACTGTCATAACTGCATTTAAATCTAAACCTAACTTTGCTATGGCAGTCTGCGTCTGAATTACAGACATCAGTTGACTTGGAGTGGGTTCAATTGGTTTAGACATTATATTGCTCAGACAAACAGCAGATGAATGGGGGGTAGCAAATTTTAAAAACTATTCTTTCACTTGTATAGCCATATTCTTTCACTTGTATAGCCAAGAGCACATTACTTTACAGCCGTTACATAAAAAAGCGTCAACTCATAAGTATAAAATATAGATTTAGCGCTTTAGAGACTGCGTGGATCTATGATCAATATGAACGATAGGCATAGAAATAAATTGGCCCTAGTTTGATTTTAAAGCATAGATTTGGCTGTGCATGCTCTCTCTCCATTTTCTAGCATCACCATGACATTCACACGCTCATATTCAGCACCTTCAAATTCATCTAATGCAGCCCAATGTTGTTCTAGATGCACGGAACTAAATACGTATCCATGTACTTGATCTTTCTGTGATGATAAGCGGATTCCTGGGCTTCCCATCGCTGCACCCCAGCCTTCATTTATCAATTCACCAAGCACATAGCCTTTTTGCCATGTCCCACCAATCGCTTCCATCACATGTGCATTTGGTTGCCCTAAACGTAACGTGCCATAAACAAAGAGATGCTGCATCATACTGACCTTCTACTCTTATGACGTATAGTAATGATTGCGCTTTTGCGAAAACTTCGCGAGCTGCTTTAAGAAACCTTCAAAATAACTTTTTTCAGTTTCTTCAGTGCGATAGCCAGCATAAAGCGTTCGACGTAACCCTTGTGGAGATACGCAGTCTAAACGACGCGAAGTCACCCAACCTTTTTGTTCATATTCATTAACTACCCAATCTGGCAATGCCGCAATACCACGTCCACTCGCAACCAATTGAATCAACATCTGTGTTAAATCTGTGGTTCGCACTTGTTTAGGTAAAATATTCGCTGGAATAAATAGTTTTGCCATAATATCCAAACGATGCTTATCGACTGGATAAGTGATCAGTGTTTCTTCTGCTAACTCTTGTACCGTGATATGTGGTACTCGAACCAGTGGATGAGTATTAGAAAGAACCAAACGTGATTCATATTCAAAAATTGGGAAATATTCGATTCCTTTCAAACTGATTGGATCGGCTGTAATCAGTAAATCAAATTCGCCTGTTTGTAAAAGCTCATGCGGATTAGATTCAAAACCTGATGCAAAATCTAGATCAACATCCGGATATTGCTGACGATAGACATTCAGTAATGGCATTAACCAATCAAAACAACTGTGACATTCCGAAGAAAAAATAATCCGCCCCGTTTGACCATGCACAATACGTGTAATGTCTGATTGAGCAATTTGTACTTGCGGCAAAATATCATCTGCTAAGCGCAACAAACGTTGCCCAACATTTGAAAATGTCACTGGGCGTGTACGACGGTTCACCACTTCAACACCATACCAATGATCTAATTCTTTCAATTGATGTGAAATAGCAGAAGGTGTTAAACACAAATCATTGGAAGCCGCCACTAATGAGCCGTGTTCTCTTAGGGCAAGCATGGTTTTGAGATGACGTAGTTCCAACATGAAGATAATCTCGTATATAGCAGCAATGCTTTAAAATTTTATATATTCAGCAAAGCATAAATGAATTTATCTCATTTTATCATTTTTTAAATCAATTTTATTCAATATTTAAATTAAGTGAGAGTTAAATCATCACTTCAACTTCTTTTGCATAAATTTTCTTTTAAATTAAAAAAGCCAGATATCTTTCATCTGGCTTTTTAGCTTTAAGTTTATTGATGACAAAAGCATTTATTCGACAAATAAGAGCGCCAATCGCACCTGATCATATCCCATACGAGGACTGGTTAATTCCACAATTGGACGCAATTTAATTGTGCCATCATCATTGTAGTGTGCTGGATCTTGACGCTTATTCAAGCGTTTATAAATTTTGCGAACTTGTTCAACCACATCCTCACCAGGATGCGCAATTGAAATATCCAAACCTTGTTCTTTTTGCAAACGAGCTAAATGATTAATAATCGTCGCAGGTGTTAAGCCACGTTCCACAGCAATATCTTGAATTTCATAACCGTCTTCAAACAATTCTCGCGTTTGATCAAGGGTAGCTGTAGCAAAACTTTGCTTTGTACCAGATTTGGCTAATTTCTTTTCATTGCGCTCAATTTCCGTTTCATTCAACGTACCACCACAATGGCGAATAAAGGCTTTGTGTTGAACAGTCAAATCCGTATCAATGAAATTACTTTCAGCTTCATCTGACAATTCCTGAAAACGCCTATCTGCCTTAATCGCGAGACTATCTAACTCTAATGCCTGCTCATTAAAACCAAGTAAACGTAAGCCTTCGAGTGTTTTTAAACGTGATAAAGCTACATAGCCCTGACCATTTTCAAAAGTATGACTCAGGTTAATTTCAGCTGCTTCTAATGTCATACCTTGAGATTTATGAATGGTGATTGCCCAGGCCAAACGCAGTGGAATTTGCTGAAAACTCGCAATCGTTTTACCATCATCATTATCTACCGACCAAATTTCAGGCTCAACCACTAAGGTTGTACCATCCGTTAGTTTTACTTTCGGTAAAATGCCATATTCATCATCTTCCTCAAAGCCAACCACTTCCCCCAAACTGCCGTTGATATAGCCCACATCAAAGTTGTTTTTAACAAACATGACTTTGGCATTTTTCTTAAGCGTTAAGGTTTCGGGTGCACGGACAGATGATTTTAAAGTTTCTATTAGCTTATCATTCCCATCGCACTGCGCATCAAACTGTTTTGATTCTTGGTCAATTTCATTAAGATGCTTAAAGTTAATACTGTCGACGTCCATGTTATGGGTATATAAACGCGTAAAGGTTTCACCAATATCTTGACTGCGCGTTTGTTGTAAGGCTTGTATATGATTGTCGTTAATTTGCTGGGCACGAATCGCATTTAGAATATCATTGAGATAATCATTACCTTGTCGATGCTGCTCAGTTAAGTAGCAAACACGAAATTTTGCTTCAACCCAAGCTTCTGACATAAAGCAAAACTTATCGCGGTTACGCTCTCCATTGCGACCAACAGGCGGTAACTGAAAGAAATCCCCTGCCACAATCACTTGAATACCACCAAAGGCATCGTCACTTTCTTTAAAAAATTTTAGGACTTTATTGACCAAATTAAGTTGCTTCGCATGCAACATCGAAATTTCATCAATAATCAAAACTTGCGCATTTTCTAAATGTTCTTTTAAGTACTTGCGTTCTTTTAGGCGTTTTAGTTCATCTTCAGAGATTGCATCTTTAATGCCAATCCCTGCCCATGTGTGAATAGTCATACCATTCATATGTGTCGCAGCAATGCCTGTCGAAGCGGTAATAGCCACGGTGACTTTGCGTGCTTTAAGATAGTTAATATATTGATTAAGCGTATAAGTCTTACCTGCACCAGCCGAACCTGTTAAGAATACATTTTCGCCTGCTTTGAGTAGCTTGAGTGCAGTTTCCTGTTTCATAAGACCTATAACCATAAAAGAACGGCTATAGCCTAACGATTTTTGCCACAAAAGTTAAGCTCACTTGGCTAAATGCTTTGCTAAGGCTTCTTATTTTTGTTTAATACTATTGAACCACTGAATAAATTTCTTTGCGACTTCAATCACTTCAGGAGATGCTGGTGTGTTATCAGGATATTCCAACTGATCAAAGATCAATTCATGCTGCTGAATGGCACATCCGAGTGTCATATGTTGCTGTGTTTCAAGTTGGCTTACATGAAAAGCAACATATTCCCCCTCTACAATTTTGTTGCTATAACTCATAGCTAAACAATGTCGACAGCGTTTTGACTCCTCAATAATACGGGTGATAGAGCTCAGCTCTTCAAACGCCCACCCTTCAAAAACCAAAATCGACTGTGGACTCAAAGATGGCCAAATGATTGTGTCATATTCTTTTTTTAATTTATTGATAATTTCTTGTTTTTGAATAGTGTCATGCCATCGTACTGCTTGATGAAACAATCCCTTCCAACTAATATTTTTTGCTATATATTGCCCTGTAAAGACCGCACTTATATAGTCGCGGACATAGGCATCAAATACTGTGACACGCGTATGATTGGATTTTAAATAAAACAATTGTCGAAAATCATGCAATTGAATTTTATGATGATGTAATTGGTTTATAAAATCCCGATTTTCTTGCAATTCTACACGTATATAAGGAACAAGTGCTGTAGGAAGTGTAACTATACATTCATTTAAATAGAGCATATACGCTTGCATCATACGACTAAGTGGCTGATAGACTTTTTTAATCGCTAAATCGTTCAAACCAACACTTTGCCGCATGAATAACAACCATTCATCTAGATATAAAATAGACGGGCTAATAGCAATACGATGATCATCTGTCTTATTTTGTCTATCTTTTAAAATAAATTGCGTATTTTCTTTAGCTTCGAACCAGCCTTGATCTAAAGCTTGTGCAAAACAACGCTGGATAAACAGCTTAACAGCTATGAATTGAAAATATTGCAAAGTCGACAAAATAACTGTGGGATGAATGCGACTGGTATCCACAAAACTCAAGGCTGTCATCGCAACACGTACACTACTATGTTGAAAATGTTGACTGAGCCAATCAGAAACTAAAGCAGGCTGTTTGAATAACCATTTCACTGCCCGCTTACTGTCAAGTATCGGTAATTTTCCAACTTTCTTTTGCCATACTGAATTGTGATTTAAAAAATGCGCTTGCGAAAGTAAATCCTGCTTATGCCAAGCATCGCGTTGCATTAACCGTATAAATCCCAATAGATTAGGTCGCTCGTGTACATGATCCATTAATAAAATAATGTCATCTACATGTTCATTCAATTCATTTAAATTAAATCGCTCTGGATAAGCCAGTGTCATAATACGATAGATATCAGCATCTAAAAATTGCGCTGCTGAAAAGCAAAACTCATCATAACTATCCATTAAGGATTGAATGCTTAATAATGTCGGATCATCTAAATAACTCAAGCAAAACATCTGCTGAAATAGTGTCACTACTTGTTTTGGAATAGGTTGTTGCGTTTGAACATAATCACGCATCACATCATGTTGATAGCAGTTCTGCCTCATCATCAATTGATCAATAATCTCTGCTTGCACCAAACTCATCTGCGATATGAAATTCGATATGCGCTCAGCCCCATCTAGCCACACATATACATGCTCAAAAATTAAAGTCCGTAATTGCTGAGCTTTATTACGTAAAAAAAGTGAATGCTGCGGCTTTAAATCACCTGTTAGAAAATAAATATCATGTAAAAAAAAGTCTTCAAGCGCTTCAAACTGCGGATATTGACTATAAAAAGAAGCTATTTTTATGGGTTTAATTGGACTTCGAGGAAATTGAGCACTCAAAGATTTTGTGCTTTGAAATTGAATCTCGCAACAACCATTTAACACACTTACTTTATGTGCAGTGGAATCAATTTTAAAAAGATTTTGTGCATTAATGGCACCCACAATCGCCAACTGCTCTTGATAAAGTTGTTCTAAAACAGGTGAAATACGAATAATCTGCAGAGCAGTTTCTTGTAAATGTTGTTCTCGTTGCGGCTTTGCACTGTTCCCCTTCATTTCCGCACCCAATGACCTTGATTATTTTTCAAGCTCATAATATATGCTGCTGAAATAGATTGAGCCAGTGATTTAGATCAATGGTATTAAAATGCTTGAAAACTCAACATGACGCAGAAGAAAAGTTTTTAATATTATTTGGAAGAATGATGTTGCGCGCGAACCTGTTTCAAATTGGCTAATGCGGCATATATATCGAGTTGTAGTTGTTCACGGTACAGTTTTAATTCATCAATACTTTGAATATGCTTCAGACTCTGTCTAGGCATAAATTGAAAATAGAAAGGAATTCTTTTCGGAATGATTCGTTTTGGCAAAGATGGAATCACATCACCATGGCGTAATAATTGATCAAGTTTTTCTATTTTTAAAAGTTGCTTAAACCAACGATTTTCAACAATGGCACTGGCATCAAAACCCAATTCAAAAACTTCATCTCCGCCTAATGCAGCAAAAGGTACGATGTCATAATTAAACTCTTGGGCCAGTTTTAAAAAACCGTAACGCTGCTTCCAAATCAATTGATAAGCTTCACCTTTACGTTTTAATACTTCACGACCACCGCCAGGAAAAACCAAGATTGAATAACCTTGTTGCATCACGGATCGTACATAGTCTTGAATACCTCGCACGGCACCAAACTTTTTCACCATGCCACGCCATCCAGGCAAATAAAAGTGGCTATGATCAGCAATACTGACCACAGCCACTTTATGTTCATTGTAGAGATAATCAATAATTAATGGTGAATCTAGAACCCCATAAATCGTGTGATTTCCTACATACATTGCAGGTTTAGATGCATCAATATATTCCGCGCCTAAAAATGTCGGTGTGAAATACATACGGGATAAAGCACTTAAACGCTTTATCCACTTTGCATCGTGCTCAACCTGCAACGTTATTCCTTATGCAGCGTCGTGCTTTTGCACAAGTACAGAACCGACTGAGTAGCCTGCACCGAATGAGCAAAGAACACCGTATTCACCATCGTTTACTTCGTTTGCTGTACGGTGTAATGCAATGATTACCCCAGCAGATGAAGTATTGGCAAATTCATCAAGAATGATTGGGACTAGATCTGGTTGCGCATGTTCTTTGCCCACAACCAATTTTAGAATCAATTCATTCATGCTGGCATTGGCTTGGTGTAACCAGAAGCGTTTCACATCTGTCGCAGCAATCTTATTGTCTTCAAGTTGCTTAGTGATCATTTTCGCAACCAATGGACAAACTTCTTTAAACACTTTACGACCGTCTTGACGGAAACGGTTATTGTCAATGTCAGCATCTACTTCGCTTAGGTTTAAGTAACCGAAGTTGTTGCGAATGTTGTTTGAAAATTGAGTGAACAGATCGATATCTAAAACTTCAAAGCCTGCTTTGGTTTCAGTTTCTTCAATGATTGATGCAGTTGCAACATCACCAAAGATGAAATGGCAGTCACGTAGACGGAAATCCGTATGACCAGAAGTAATCTCTACATTCACCAATAAAACACGACGTGCGCCTGCTTTGATCGCATCGTAGGCTTGTTTAATACCAAACGTTGCCGCAGAACATGCCACGTTCATATCGTAAGCATAACCTTGGATACCCAACGCAGTTTGAATTTCGATTGAAACGGCTGGATATGCACGTTGTATGTTAGAGCATGACAAGATCACAACATCGATGTCTTCAGCAGTCACACCCGCATTTTCCATCGCTTGCTTTGCAGCAGCTACGCCCCATTCCGCTTGAATAGACAATTCATCATTTGAACGTTCATGCAATACTGGACGTAAACGTTTTGGATCTAAAATACCGCTTTTTTCAGCAACATAACGTGCTTTTACGCCAGATGCTTTTTCAATAAATTCTGCACTTGAACCACGACGTGCTTCTAACTCGCCTGCTTCAATTTTTTCAGCGTTATCGCTGTTATACTGTTCCACATAAGCATTTAAAGCTTCAACTAACTCTTCGTTAGTAATTACGTCTTCTGGATGATAAAGACCTGTACCCGTAATGCGGATGCCCATGTAAAACTCCTTGTTCAGATTACCTATATCTTAACTGATTCCAAGCTTATCCCATACTTTTTGTAAGCGAGACGGAGAAATTGGCATCTTTGTCTTCATCGGTTGAGAGAATAAAGATATGCGTAACTCCTCTACCATGAAATACAATTCTTTAAGGCGAGTGTCGTTTTTAAACTTAAATAATTTTTCCATCCATGGGTCAACTTGATCAATGGCAGAATTGTCCCTTTGTAGATTATTTGGCAAGCGGTCTAAACGCAAGATCAATGCTTTCAAATAACGTGGAAATTCAAGCCACACATCGGAAGTTTTGCCATAAACAAAGTCCGCAAGTTGCATCAAATCCAACTGATCTTCGATGTCATCGATGTTCTTTCCGAACACAGAATCATCTAAAACCAACAATTTCCGGCGAATTTCCTGCCATTGAATGTAAGTTTCACTCAAAACAGCCAATGCCTGTTGCCCATGAGTTAAGAAAGATTTTTTTACATTTAAAATGAGGTTTTGATACTCCTGCACATTGACAGGAAGCTCATTTATTGAAAGCTGCAGTGTGGCATAAACTAACATTTGTTCAAGTTTTGCCTTATCCCCCAACGGCGAATAAGCCAATGCCAATGGTTTAGAAATTTGCTTTTTTAACTGTCGAACCAAATCGCCCAGTTGCATATGTACAAGATGAATGATCCCTTCACGATGCTGTTTTACCGCTTCAGCTTGATCATTGAAGGTTTGAATTACTACACCTGATTCGTCTTTTGCGGTTAATGCAGCAAAATCTTTCGATGGCACCAAGGCTTGGTATTGTTTCACCACAACGCCTGTGACTTTTTGCGATGCCTCAAACACAAAACTTTCTGGGAACGTTTTAAACTCGCCTTTCAGCTGTTTTACTGGACTATGAGTTTCTGTACGACAACGGGCTTTTAATTCATCCAGATCACGACCTTGCTCAATCACACGACCTTTTTCATCAATGACTTTAATTAGCGGTAATAAATATTGCTCAACTCGTTCCCACGAAAAATCTTTTTCCGTGATTTGCTCACCACGTAATTGGAATGCCAAGAAACTAAAAATATGCTCCCGTAAATGTACCGCATCCACACGATTCATTAACTTTTTCGCTGTGTCAGGAATGGGCACCAAATGACGACGTTTATCTTTTGGCAAGGCTTTGAGCAAGGCTTCGATTAAATCTTGACGCCAACCAGGAATGCCCCATGACCAAATATTTTCATCCACTTGCGGTAAAGCTTGCACAGGTATTTTAACAGTTGCACCATCTTCATCATGACTTGGGTCAAAGCGATAACTTGCTGCTAAACGCAGCTCACCATTGCGCAAATAGTCTGGGAATTGCTGCGTCGTTGGACGGTCATTCATCCAAAGTGCATCATCATCTACAAATAAATAACGCGGATTCTGTGGTTCGACAGTCGCACGCCAGTCTTCAAATGAACGGCGGCTAGCAACATCTTCCGGCACTTTAGACGCATAGAACTGGTAAATGGTTTCTTCATCCACCACCAAATCACGACGACGTAATTTATCTTCTACACGTTCAACTTCTTCAAGCTTCAGCAAATTGTGTTTTAAAAATGGCGGTGTAATACCTAAATGACCTGTGGTTAAGGCATCTCTTAAGAAAATTTCATGTGCGGCAGGCTGATCAACTTTTTCATAGTTGATTGGACAACGCGGCTCAATGATCAAACCAAATAAAGAAATTTGATCATAAGCATTCACCACACCGGCTTTTTTCGACCAATGCGGCTCAAAGTAATGATGTTTCAGTAAATCCCCCGCAGCCAATAAAATCCATTCAGGTTCAATTTTCGCTAAAGTACGAATATAAACTTGAGAGGTTTCCACCATCTCAAAAGCCATCACCCACGGCGTATTGGTTTTATGCAAAGTCGATGCGGGGAAAATACGTGCTTTTTGCTGACGCACTGCCATAAATACGTTGCGTTCATCAGTCTTATTAGCAATAAACGAAAGTAAACCTGTCAGCAGCGCGCGATGCAGATTTTCATAACTGGCTTTCTTTTCATTAAAAGAAAGTTTTAAGCCTTGCGCTAAATCGACCAATTGCTCGTGAGTCTTTTTCCACTCACGTAAACGCAGCCAACTCAGGAAATGATTGCGTGCAAAGGTACGACGTTTGTTCTCACTCATCTCACGGTTAGCCACCAAGGCTTCCCAGAGCTTGATATAAAATAAAAAGTCCGAATCCGCTTCGCGGAATAAAGCATGTTTTTGATCCGCTTGCATTTGTTTATCGGCAGGACGCTCACGCGGATCTTGCACTGCTAAAGCCGCAACAATAATCAAAACTTCATTTAGGACACCAAAATGTGCACCACCCAAAATCATTCGGGCAAGTCGTGGGTCAATCGGCATTTTTGCCATTTGTTGACCGATTTTAGTTAAAGCACCCTCATTGTTCTGTTTTTTGTGCTTCGTATTGTTTGCTGTCGTTTCTAATTTCGCTTGATCCTCTTTGGCCGATTTATCTTTTAATGCGCCAAGCTCAATTAACAGTTTACGACCATCATTCACTAAGCGATGATCAGGCGGTTCAATGAAGTCAAAATCTTCTAATTCGCCAAAACCTAAACTTTGCATCTGTAAAATCACCGATGCCAAGTTGGTGCGTTTAATCTCAGGTTCGGTAAATTCAGGGCGACTCATAAAGTCTTCTTCTGAATACAGACGAATACACACACCTGGTGCAATACGACCACAACGCCCTTTACGTTGATTGGCAGCCGCCTGTGATACTGCTTCAATCGGTAAGCGCTGCACACGTGAACGATAGTTATAACGCGATATACGTGCAAAGCCGCTATCAATCACATAGCGAATATTAGGTACGGTTAATGCCGTTTCCGCCACGTTCGTGGCAATAATAATGCGTCGTCCACCACCAGATGGATTAAAAATTCGTTGTTGCTCAGCTAAAGCCAGTCGTGCATACAAAGGCAATACTTCAGTATGGCGTGGGCCAAATTTCTGCAGGGTTTCTTGTAATTCACGAATTTCTTGTTCAGTACTGGCGAAAATCAAAATATCCGCATGTTCAGGATGGCCTTTTTCCTGTGCATCTTGAAAACATTCTTCTACCGCTGAAACCACGGCACGCGGTAAATTTTCTTCAAAATCATCAAACTCATCGTCATCACTGCCAACAATGCTCAGCTCTGAAATTGGACGATAACGGAGTTCTACCGGAAAGCTACGACCTTCCACTTCAAAGATAGGCGCACCATTAAAGTAATTTGAAAAACGATTTACATCTAAAGTCGCCGAGGTAATGATGACTTTTAAATCTTTACGACGTGGCAAGAGCTGCTTTAGATACCCCATAATGAAGTCGATATTCAGCGAACGTTCATGCGCTTCATCGATAATAATCGTGTCGTATTTATTTAAAAAACGGTCATTAGAGAGTTCAGCGAGCAAAATACCATCCGTCATTAAACGAACAATCGAATCTTGCGAACCTTGCTCGTTAAAACGGACTTTAAAAGATATTGACTCACCGAGCTTCTCACCAACCTCTTCAGCAATACGCTGTGAAACACTACGTGCAGCCAATCGACGTGGTTGGGTATGACCAATTAAGCCTGTTAAACCTCGCCCAGCAAGCATGGCAATTTGCGGTAATTGTGTTGTTTTACCCGAACCAGTTTCACCCGCAACAATAATCACCTGATGCTGCTGAATCGCTTCAATTAACTTGTCAGCATATTGAGTAACGGGTAGATCTTGATTGAGTTTTATATTTGGAATACGTGCAATACGCTCACGCACTTTGGCATTGGATTTTTCAAACAGCTCTTCATACTGTTTTTCGTTGGCGTCTTTCCCCTTACGCAATCGATTTAAACGGTGTGCATCACGAACCATCACCATTTTTTCTACATTTAAATCTTTCGCCACCAAGAGAACGCCCTATCACTATCTTAAAACACGATATTCTACTCGGTTTTATAACGATTCCCAATGTAGCTTTCATTAAAGTCTTTGCATTCAAATCTTTTTTGCACTATTCCCAGGCCTGCAAGCTTCAACGTTTTAGATAATCAAATCACAACACCACTGAGCGACACAAAATTTTTAACCAATATAGATATAAATCAACACACGATATAAAAGTAAACCTTAAACAGCTTTTATATATTGAATGGATTCAAAGATTCATCGGAGAATTTAGGCCATTTTTTGAAAAAAATTAAAAAGCCCCCCTTGAATTAAGCACTAAACATCTCCATATCTGTACAGGGCATAATTCAAGTCTTTGTTGTCATCTAATCCACATATATGTTCGGTTAAATGAGAAGAAATACTTGTCTGTTGGGAAATAGCTAAACATAGGTTAATTCGGTTTTCCGATATTAGTTATGTAAAAATACTATTTCAGCAATAAGAAAAATTTCTGTACCCTATTGGAAATCAAATACAAACCTCAATCATGGAGACAATGATGAGCTTAATTAATACTGAAGTTAAACCATTTAAAACAACAGCTTTCCAAAACGGTCAGTTCATCGAAGTAACTGAAGCTGATCTTAAAGGTAAATGGTCTGTAGTATTCTTCTACCCAGCTGACTTCACTTTTGTTTGCCCAACTGAACTTGGCGACCTTGCTGACAACTACGAAGAATTTAAAAAACTAGGTGTTGAAATCTACTCAGTTTCTACTGACACTCACTTCACTCACAAAGCTTGGCACGATTCTTCAGAAGAAATCAAAAAAATCCAATACGTAATGGTTGGTGATGCGAACTGGACTCTTGCTAAAAACTTTGACGTATTAATCGAAGCTGACGGTCTTGCAGATCGTGGTACTTTCGTTATCGATCCAGAAGGTAAAATCCAAATCGTTGAAATCAACGCTGGTGGTATTGGCCGTGACGCTTCTGAACTTCTTCGTAAAGTTAAAGCAGCTCAATACGTACACGCTCACCCAGGCGAAGTTTGCCCAGCTAAATGGAAAGAAGGCGACGCAACTCTTGCTCCTTCAATCGACCTAGTTGGTAAAATCTAATCTGTATTAGATTGAACTGATTCAAAAAAACCACGCGTTTTGCGTGGTTTTTTTATTCTTATCGTTTGTGATTTTACATGCAGCGACATCACACAATAAGCCAAAAATCTGCTGCATGCTGATCTTTTAATAATTTTATTGAATTTGGACAAATCCAAATTTACACACGCACTATAAAAAACTTGAAAACTACTTTTTTAGCTACTTATACCAACCCACAAACTTCAGTATTTTTAACATGATATTTTATTCATTTCGCTTTAGGTTGGGAGAAGTTAATCAATGAAATGTATCATGCTATTTGCCTGCTTAGTCAGTTGTTCAATTCCTAGCTTTGCAGCCATCTATTGTGATGGTCAAATCAAACATCAAACGATCCGTTATGATATAAAAATTAAAAAAAATTGCTTATTAGAAGGTTTAATTATTCATGGTGACGTGATTTTACAAAATGGATCTAGCCTAGAACTCAAAGATAATCACTTGAACGGTAATATTGAAGCAGCAAACAACTTTTCAAAAATTATCGCTCAGCACAATCACATCAGTGGAGATGTCAATTTTATCCAAGGGAAAAACATTCAATTACGTCATAATCAAATTTCTGGCGACCTAAAGCTAAATAAAAACAGTGGTACTATCGCGATTACGGATAATGAAATCGCAGGCAATTTAATTTGCGCAGAAAACACCTTCACAATGAATGGCAGTAACAATCAAGTCAAAGGCAACAAAAGCGAGCAATGCCGAACGTTCTAAGGACTCGAATTTTAGAATCATGCGCGAAAATATTTTACTTATTCCACAATAAAGCATGCTATTTTTATGGAAAGTTTTACTATTTTTTAAGCTATGCTTATTCAGATAAAACTTTAATTTTTAACAAATCTGCAATACTTCAACATACCGATATAGCTTAATTTCAAAATATAAAGACCTTCATCTGCAACACAACGATAACGATGCATTAAGGGGGATGTTTATGACTACAACTGCTGTAACTTCTTGGAAATATAGTTCTTCTTCACGATACTTAAAAATTTTTTATGCCAATGGTGCTGGCGATTTATTTTATCCAGTTTCACCATTTATTTATGATAATTTACTACGATGTAGCGACAAAACAGCATTTGTACACAAATACTTAGAATACGATCTACATTTTTCTAGGGTTTCTTTACAAGGATAGTTTTTCACAGTTTTCTAATAAAAATCAGGGCTAAATACCCTGATTTTACTTAACGTAATGATTTAAGTCTTTCTAGATTAATCTCGGAAAGTCACCATAAACAACCCTGCCCCAATGTTTAAAGTCGTACTCACAAAGCGATTATCTTGCTCAACCATTTTTATAAAGTCAGCCACATCATTCGCATGTGACAGAACATTATCCACAATCAATACACCACCTTGTTTATGCATAATTTGGGATAGATATTGCCAATATTGCACATAAGCATCACGTTCTGCGTCCAACAAAATCAAATCATAACTTTGCTTTAAATTTTGCAAAAAGATCAGTGCATCCCCTTGATAAAAATGAATATAATTAATCAATTGCAAATGCTGTGCGTGCTGTTTGGCTTGAATAATACGAGAATCATCTATTTCTATGGTATCCACATGTCCTTGTGTAGCTTTCGCTGCATCAGCCAACCATAGCGTTGAATACCCTGTTGATGTTCCTATTTCTAAAATCTGCTTTGCCTGCTTAAGGCGAATTTGTATCGCTAAAAATAATGCTGAATCTGGTTCAATATTGCGATAGCGCGATAAACGATGATCTTGTGCAGCATCATGCGCGGTAAATGCAACATACAACTGCTGCATATAATTTTTGAAATTAGCATCCATGCTCATAGCAATATCCTTTTTTTCTATTACTTACAACTACTCATAAATTCCAAAAAAGCTAGCTTGACTTTAATGTGTTTCTTGAATCAGCTTAAAACGAGGAATCACTTCACCTTCTATCTCAACTGTTTCAGTAAACATGCTTAATGGTCGCACCCACATTGAATAATCACCATATAAACACTGATAAACCACTAATTTTTCTTCTGTTTCACTATGTGTCGCCACATGAAACACCTGATATAGTTTGCCTTTATAGTGTTGATAAATGCCTTGCTTTACTTGCATGTTTTTCTCTAAAATTTGATAAAAATCATTTAGCTTCGACTGTAGCATTGTCTGCCCTTTGTCGCGATAAATTAGTTTCTTTTTCTCTTATTTAACTTGTAGTTTTTAAATAAAACTCCATATTAAGTCACATCTTAGAAATCTACTTTTCTGATTTAGAAAGATATTTCTGCTATTGATTAGTAAAACCGATCATTTTTATAAAAACAAACCGTTTCATCTATTTAATGGTTTGTTCTATGATTCTCTTATCAAATAAATTTACTCCTTTGGAGACGTTAGCAATGTTAGATCAAAATACTTCTGCTCAATTAAAAACCTTACTTGAACGCCTTGAAGGCCCGATTGAAATCGTCGCAACTTTAAACGGTACAGACAAGTCTGACAAAATTAAAGAACTGGTAACTGAAGTTGCTGCTTTATCTAACCTTGTTACTGCTCGTTTCGATGGCAACAACAGCCGTGCACCAAGTTTTGGTATTGCAAAAGCAGGTGAAACACCACGTGTATTCTTCGCAGGTCTACCGATGGGCCACGAGTTCACGTCTTTGATTCTAGCTTTGCTACAAACTTCAGGTTATGCACCAAAAGTGTCTGATGAAGTTCTTGCTTCTATTAAAGGCTTAGGTCTTAAAGCTGATTTTGATGTATTTGTATCACTCAGTTGCCATAACTGTCCTGACGTAGTTCAAGCACTAAACTTGATCGCAATTTACAACCCTGGCACAACTGCAACCATGATTGACGGTGCTTTCTTCCAAGACGAAGTCGAAGAACGCAAAATCATGGCTGTACCAATGGTATTCCAAGACGGTGAACACATTGGTCAAGGTCGTATGACTTTGGAAGAAATCATTGCCAAATTAGATACCAACTCTGCTGCAAAAGATGCTGAAAAACTCAATGCGAAAGATGCCTTTGATGTGTTGGTGATTGGTGGTGGCCCTGCGGGTAATACCTCAGCAATCTATGCTGCACGTAAAGGGATCAAGACGG
>NZ_VPDH01000162.1:0-1891 GCF_013417785.1 Acinetobacter sp. YH12227
TGTTCAAATGGCGATTCAGCGTTTAATTGGTTTTGGGAAAAAAGAAGAGTTTAAGGAGATTTTGGCAATTTTAAGAAGGCAGAAGCCTGATAGGATAAGGGTTCTGTGAAATTTGTCGTGTACAGAGAAATTAAATAATTTTCATCCTCTCGGCAGATAAAAAATACTTCTGCAACATGATCATATTGAGGCAACATAGAGAGTATGGTGCCAATCGCAATTTCAGCCGCCTTTTGAGGTGGAAAACCATAAACACCTGTACTAATACATGGAAAAGAAACAGTGAGTGCATGAATTTCATTAGCTTTGAATAGTGCATTACTATAAGCATCACAAAGCAATTGTGGCTCATTGTGTTCGCCATCTAACCATCGTGGTCCAACCGCATGAATAAGGTATTTAGCAGGCAGATTACCTGCTGTTGTTACTTCTGCTTGACCTGTAGGGCATATACCTTTTTCTTGATTTAGACGAACACATTCTTCTTTCATCAATGGTCCAGCTTTTTTATGAATCACATAATCAAGTCCACCACCACCAAGCAAAGATTTATTTGCTGAGTTAACGATGGCATGTACAGCAAAAGCTGTTATATCTGCTTGGATGAGATGGACTTTTTTCATAATTAGTTTTATAGAATACCCTTTTGTTTCTTATATTCAGTAATGATTGTTCCTAATTCTGGTTCAAATAATTTGATATATTCATCAGATAGACCTCTACTACTAGATGGGTGTGGTAAGCACACAACTTGGCATTGTTCAAAATTATCAAAGTAAACTTTAAATCGAGTACCATCAAAATCTGTTTTTTGTACCATTTTTAAGGGTTCTATTTCTGGACCAACAATAGCAGTAAACCTATCCCAAACATCTATATTTCTCAGAAAATTAATAAGCTTACTACCCATAAATAAAATTACTTTGGGTCTCAAAACTTCAATATGATGAATAAAATTATCAACTGCTTCTTTTTCTAAGAAACGATTATAGCTTTCTATATCTGCATTACTCGTATAGGCCCAATTAGTTTGAATAATACATTTATCAAAGTCTGAACCTAAATTTTCATCGTTTAATGGGTGTCCCCAAAACTTAAACCATTTTTTGATATTTTTATCATAAGGCCAAGTATTGGCAGAAGGACCATACCTTAGGGATTTATTACTAAATGTACATTCAATGCTCATATCTACTGTGGGACGGCTATCGCTTTCATCCAGTTTTTGATCTTCTTTTGACCATCCCCATTCATAGCCACAAATCATTAATCCGTTTTTATCATTAAAGCCTGCGAAAATTGAATTTGCTAAATTTAGATTTCTTTCCATTATTCTTTTCTTAGATGAACTTAAACCTTAAGTTAACACATATATTTCATATAAATCATTTATATGGAAAGTTTTTTATAGATATAAAGTACACTTAACATAAAATCTCTTATGCGAAACTGAACTGTTAGAACCCATTTAAAGTGTCTATATTCTCACCAATAAAAATGTCTGGTTTATGATGATTTTTATCACCATGGACTGGATATAAAATATAGATGCTGATCACTATGTCTGACAAAGAAATTCAACGTCTTGCAGTTCTGCAAGACGTTCGAGATCATCGTATTACCCAAGTCCGTGCTGCTGAAATCCTGAATCTTTCCACCCGTCAAATTACCCGGTTATTGCAGAAGCTCAATCAAGATGGTGTTTCAGGCATGACGCATGCCAGTCGTGGTCAACCGGGCCATCATCGCCATGACGATTTATTAAAATCGCAATGTCTTTCCATTATTTCTGAACATCTGCTGGGCTTTGGACCTACCTTGGCGCATGAGAAGCTCAGCAGCATGTTTGACCTGAATATCCCGGTAGAAACGGTTCGGCGCTGGATGACTG
>NZ_VPDH01000163.1:0-1849 GCF_013417785.1 Acinetobacter sp. YH12227
CTAGACAAAATGACACCAAATGAGTTTTACTATGATCAGCTACCCCAACAAAACAAGGTGGCTTAACTAGAGCGGAATATCACTTATAAATACGCTTTTAGTTGTTCAAACAAGTGGGACCACCTCTGTGTCGTCATTGCGACCGGATTAATTTCATCAATGAGTTTGGCAAATCCAGTTGTATCGAATACTGCAGAGGAGGCGATTACCACTGCAGCACCTGTGCCAGACGCTGTTCCTGTTTTACCAAAAGTTGAAGTAAATAAACCTTTTACTAAAGCTGAGATTCAACAAGGCTTATTGGAAATGCAGCAGCGACAAAATCAACGTATTGAAGACTGGGGTAAGACACTTAAAGCGGAAGATTTTGAACGTTCATGGTATGGTGGTCGTCAATTGAAAAAGTCCAAGCGTCAGGAAGTTTGCGGGATCTATCAGGGTTTAGTGAATGAAACCTATGGGTTGGCACAAAAAAATAAAGCAAGATTGAGTCAAGCGGATCAAAAACAAATATCAGACCGCAACCAATTTATTCAAAGCTTAGGTTATGAAAATAATATCGTTGATACCAAGATAGGTTTTAATTGCCGCTTAAAATAAGTGGTTTTTATCACTGCTTTGATTTATGTGAATGATCCATGTCCTTGATGCAAAAAATAAAGGACATGGAAAAGCTCGAGATACCTCATGAATTAATCAATTAAATTAAAGTCACTCAGTTCTGTTTGTAGATGTTTTGGATTATTTGCAAATAGCAGTTGACCACTAGTGTATAACCAACCCAATTGACCTTGCTGCTGAAGACGTTTCAGTAAGACGTCGTTAAACGTCGATGTTGCAAAGACAGTTTCACTAAAGACTTTAAATTCGCCGACATTGGTATTTTCACTGTCTTTCATAAACAGCATGCCATTTTTGGTGGTTGAACTCATATCTAAAGATCGACTAATTAAGCGATACCCTTCTTTTGCTTGCTCATCAATCATTGTCTGCAATTTCAGAGTACGTTCTAGACTATTGCTACCGGTTGGATAGGTTTTATGGCGATAACTGTAAGTGCCATGATGTGTACTGCTATTGATACAGGTTGCAACTTTAGGACTATTTTGTTTGCCGTTCAGAACTTCAGGTCGTAAACCTGTGAAATAGCTTTTGAACTGAATAATACGGCAGCCTTGAGAACCTAATGTATTGAGCATGGTTTCCAGTTGCACTGGGTCAACGAGTGGGGAAACATAGCCGCTGTCATAGGTGTACGTCGCAGTATCATTTTCCTTTTTAATGAAATAATCTTTGAAATTCATGGCATTGGTTGGTCTGACGCTATGTAGGTATTGATAACCTGATTTGCCTTTTTCATTTAACTGATTACGCCATGTAAAATAAATGTCAGCGGTAGAGGATGCTGTACGGTCTGCCACAATATGATTGAAACGTATGTTTTCATTAGCAAGTTTTATGTAGCTATTAACATTACCATTGTCCAGGGTCTTAGTATCATAGCCAATTAATTTATAACCATTTTGTCCCATCGCATTGAGCTGAGCCAAGAAGTTCACAGTGTCAGTCGTATTAATAAAGCTCTCAGACTTAAAGTCTGCAGTTGTGATTTTGGCTTTCGGTTTTAAATTGGTGAAGAATTCATTGGTATTTTTTGTATAGCAGCGGCTGTCCTTGAGTGGATCTTTAATTAGACCACGCTCCATGATGATATAGCTTGGATTTGGGTGGTGTTTCAAAAAGTATGCTGACATTAAATGAAACCATTATTGATGTAAAAAAAGGTTAAGTCGAAGGCTTTAAAATGGTTTTCAATCTTTTTGGAGAAATTACAACTCTTTCTAAAACC
>NZ_VPDH01000164.1:0-1825 GCF_013417785.1 Acinetobacter sp. YH12227
GTTGCCATGTCACTGAATACTCGTCCTAGAAAAGCGTTAGATTGGCTTACACCATTAGAGAAATTTGCTCAGCTTGTTGATTATCATAAGACTTTTCAAACTGTCGCACCTCATGTTTGAATTCGCCAGGTAATAGTAGCACGAGTGGTCGAGCTATTGTCTTTAGCAAATCAGGTGCGACTGGAGAAACTATTACAGCAACAGTTACAAATAGCACTTTTTTTAAAAATACAGGTTCTGCTCTTAATCTATTAGACGGCTTAGCAGTAAATAACGTGAGTGTAGTTAAAAATTCAGCGGGTGTTGATTTTAATGCATCAAAAATTGCGTATCTGGCTAATAGTATAATATTAGGAAATGGTACACAGGATTGCCGCGTTGCGGATGCAACAGCTGATAAATCAGTTATATATAATAATTTAATGGCTAACAGTTGTAATGATTTAGCTACAAAGAAAGTTGATAATTTAAATCAAATTTGGAATGGTACTCAACTATTTGCTGGAAGTGATGAAGGGGCATGTAAGACACTTTCTGAAGATCGTGAGTCACTTTTCTGTCCATTCAGTACTCCAAGTAATACGTTTATTGGTTATTTACGCCCACGTATTCTATTGTCCTATAGTACTTTGTTTTCAAGTCCAATTTTAAATAAAGGTACAACTTCCGCGAATGGAAATGAAGAACATATTTACTGCGAGTCTAGTGATCAACGTGGCAAATCTAGAAGTGCTGATGATGTTTGGTGTGATAGAGGTGCGATTGAAATTGTTGTACCAACAAGTATTTCTCGACTAGGCCAAGACATACATCCAGGTGAAATAGCCAAGTTTAATATTTTAGAACAGCTTGGGGACAGTGATTTAATCCCTAAAGAAGAGTGTGATGCTGTTATGGGCAAAGCGAATCCAACGGGTGAGCCTTGGCAAGATGGTTGTTTAGTTATTAAGCAAAGTACAGTGTCAAAGGGAAAAATGACACTGAACTTGAATGGTGATGTGACTTATACGCCAAATGGTGATTGGCATGGAGCCGATATTTTTGAAGTTCAAATTGCAACGTCATCAACACGTTTTAACACAGAGACTTCAAAAAATTATCTATCAGCAGAAGTTCGAATTTTCCAAGAACCGGTCAATCATATGGAAAATAAATCTGTGAAAACTTCTGGTGGCGCGTTGGGTTGGTTAAGCTTAACTGCACTTTTTGGCTTGATTGGATTACGCCGATATAAAAAGTAATAAGGATGTGTCATGAAAAATTATAAAAAAGGATTATTAGCTGCCATGGTGCTTGCAGCCATGTCACTTATGGCTGCTGACGATAAAATCATATATGTAAATACTTTTGATGATGAAAATGGTGAAAATGCAAATAATTGTTCATTGCGTGAAGCGATAGAGACAGCAAGAAAAAATGCCGCATTTGGTGGATGTAAAGCTGGCAATACAGCAAATGGACAAAACGACATTATTCAACTTGAAGCTGGTGAATACAAACTCAGTTTAGGTGAATTAGTTCCAGAGACACAAATTACGATTCAAGGCAAAAGTCGCTGGAATTTTGATGTTAAAAATAAATTAACAGGAAATTACCCTGCATACGAAGCAATCAAAACCACAATTAATGCCCAAGGAAAATCCCGTATTTTAAATACGGGCAAAACTGAAGCAAATGTTGTGATGCAAAGTGTTCGTTTATAGTCAAACTACTTTATTATTCATACAGGATTCGAAAAAAACTTGAAATAACTCATCGACTGAATCGATCAACCATTCTTTACGCTTACGTTTAACCCATGCCCACATCTGTTCTATAGGATTTA
>NZ_VPDH01000165.1:0-1688 GCF_013417785.1 Acinetobacter sp. YH12227
ATGCCATTTTTCTTTATACTGTCACTGAGGCAGGTTGGACATTTGATTTCTAGAGTTATTTGCATTTCTCTATTTTATCAAAATTCAACCTGCTTTTTTTCAGCATACTTTTTGAAACACCACCAAAACGATTACATATCGGATGAATAATTGCTCCATTTTCTAAAACACCGTAACCACCTTCTGCTTTCGATTCTCGATGATCCACTTCAGTCGATTCAAGGTATAGAGCGCTATCACATACTTCGCAATAGCTCCATGTTTTCCTTTCCTCACGTTGATAAAGATTTCTTTTGGTCGCGAGTGAAAAATTTAGAGGTTTTTTCTTCTTTGTTAGTCTTACTGATTTCACAAAGCTCACAACATCATCCACAATGGTCTCATCATAATCACCACCAAAACGGTCAAGGTAAAAATCATTAAAATTAATATAATCAAATGATTGACTCATCGAAAGAATGACGGTGTTCAAACAAACTTCATCTTCGAAATCTAAATCCATATTGAGTCCAATACAGATAAATGCTTGATAGACGTTTTTCAATCGCTCATGTGATCTGATCCCGCTACCAAACTTACCGACAGTTTCTTTGATCGCCACAGGAATTTTTTCAATTAAACTTTCAACACCACGGCGTGCTCGAGTAAATCCAATAAAATCTATCTTTTTATTCTGTATTTCAAAACAGTCTTCTTGAATTTCACAGACGATAGAGAACCAGGCCAAAAAGGATGTCACTTGAAAACGATTATCTTTATAAAAATATAGTTTTGGGTGTAAGCCCAGACTTGGAATCCGAATACTAATTGCTGGTGTAGCGATACGACACAGCACAACTCTAAGTTTTAGCATTAAATTTTCTACACGCTGACCTTGGTCTATACTCACAGTATTCTGACTAGTATCACCAAACATGATATTCAGGAGTTCATTGACCAAGCCGATTTTTTTACCGTGTGTTAAATCCGGCTGTAAAAGTATTATCTTAAAAAGATGATCATGAATTTGCTCACCCAAAGTAATCACTTCATTTATCCGATCGTAATTCAGTTCAGCCAAGTTGGATTTATTATCGTTTATATAACAACATGCATAAATCACATAAAAAGCATCACTCCCCCTATTTTGTAAATGATATTCTTCATCTGGATCTAATCGCTTCGTATCCGAATTGATTGAACAAAAGGCTTTTCGAGCTTCCTCAGGTGTCCCAATGACTTCAATAAAATTAATTTTGGTTGATTTTAATTTTTGCTGATACTCAGAATCGCTACATAACTCTTGAAAATCAGCTAATCCACCTAATCGATTACGAATCTGACGAATATCTCGTTTTTGTGGTGCCGTGAATTTTGGGGCTCCTGCTACTTGCTCATCAATAAAGTATCTTTTGATCCAAGCATAAATGATTGAAATCCTGTGCCCACCATCGATAATATAAATATTGCCAGTGGCATCTTTCCAATAGCGAACGCATAAATTGACATTACGATCATTCAAACATTTTAGAATAAACTTCTGAATTTCAGCAGGGCTCCAACACTCTGTGGAGCGTTGATTAGAGGTGGATCAGGAAATTTGAACAACACCTATAAGTGATATTTTGCTCCCCAAATAATGTTATAAACATCGATATAAGGAGTATTTTATGGCACGTAGACCAAGAAGAAATCATTCAAATGATTTT
>NZ_VPDH01000166.1:0-1578 GCF_013417785.1 Acinetobacter sp. YH12227
AGCCAAACATCCCTGCGATGATCGACCTCTGGGCGTTTGGTCGTGAGCCCGCCACCCTCGCGCTACGCTTTGCGCAGGCGTCGAAGGCGATCAGGTGCGCCCATCGATTCCGTCGAGCACCATCGCTGCGAGTTCATCGCTGGTGTGTGCACCACTATCGAGAACACGGGTTGTGCATGGAAGCCGTTCCCTTGCGGCCAAGCATCGGGCGACATTCGCTAATCGCCACTCTCGAATCTCCGCATTTCGATTCGGGTCAGGATGCATGGTCTGGTTCGCGATCCGGTGACGCAATAGGTCCTCGTTGAGCGTCAGAAAGATGTGCAGCAGCTGATCGTCGATCCGCCTTACCCCGTCGAGTATCTCAGTCAGATAGTCCGGGTGCACGAGCGTCATTGGGATGATGATGTCCTGCGAGTAATTCCTTCGAATCTCCCTGACCGCCGCGATCGTAAGTCCCCTCCACAAGGGGAGATCCTGATAGTCTCCGCTCGCTGGCATGGGGACCGTTTCTTTCACCACGAACCCGATTTCCTCGGGGTCAAAGATCAGCGATTTGGAACGCCGATCGCGCAGCCGCTTAGCGAGCGTCGTCTTTCCGGCGCCGAAAGGTCCGTTGATCCAGATTATCATTGTCGACGGCCTCTAACCTGAAGGCTCGCAAGAGCGCTCGACGGCCTCGTGCGGAGGCACGATCGGAGTGGTTCCGAAATGCTTCTCAAGATAGGTGACGCCGAACGTCACGATGTCCTGCGCGTCGAACAGGTAGCACTGAGCAAAGCCCACGACACCTTCTCGATGGCGACCGAGCTTCACGTAAGCATTTGCTATAGTTTCAACCGCATCCGGCTTTCCTTCGATAGCAAAGCAATCGAGAATGCCGTTTGAATCGTAATCCGATGCCGTTTTCCAGGCGACTTCACCGTCTCTTCCAAGCATCGGCATCTCATACGTCACCCACCGTTTGTTGGGGATATCGGCAACCGCCTCGGCGTAGTGCAATGCGGTAACGGAGTTTAGCGGCGCACCCAACAGCAGGGCCTTCCCGCCAAGGCGAACGAACCGCTCGACGGGCGATCCTTCCCCCAAGGCGTGACCGAGTTCGTGAGGCTCCGTCAGCGTTTCAGCCAGCGGACCAACCGCGACCATCGATGCATCGGGGTGCGCGCTGCGCCGCGCGCCGGGGGCTTGAACCAGAAATTGATTCAGCAGGCCGAACCCACGGTAAGTCCCGGCTGTTGCGGGATCGAACGGCAGCCAGGTACGGCGGGCTTCGTCATCCAGCCGAGCGCCATTCAGAGTCTCCTCGTAGGGTGATCGGTCCCACGACGCGTATCCCATCACAGTGCCAGTCGGCCCAACCGCGGAGCGTAACGCGGCAACGACCGTCTCCGCTCCTCCTTCGACCGGACCAATCGCTTTAAGTGAGGCATGCACCATCAAGAGGTCACCGGTTTGGACTCCGAGTTTTTGAAGCGCCTCCGTTATTGCCTTCCGCGTATGCATCGCGATATCTCCTCTAAACTGCAAAACACTATACCTATCGAGATATCACTCTACTATACCTATCGAGATATA
>NZ_VPDH01000167.1:0-1509 GCF_013417785.1 Acinetobacter sp. YH12227
AGATCCATGCACGTGTAGCAGTTCTTAACAGATTTACGGAATTAGGTCGACCACTTACCCAAGTTACGCCTTAAATTTGGCTCAATTAGGGGCGCTTTGCATTTCAAATCTTTGTGCAACAAAGCCTCAAGAAACTATTACCTGAAGCATTCTCGATAACAGATCAACAGAATCAAGATAAGTGGATTGAGCTTGCTTTCGAGGTTGATCGTTCTGTCATGAGCTCTGTAGCTGAAAACTCAATTAATCCACAAAATATTGAAGCGGATATCCGTAAAAAACTATTACCTCAGATGTTCCGTGAATGTAAGTCCATTGGGAGTGGTATGGATCAAGCCAAAAAAATTGTGGAAATGATCGTACAAATTACTCGGGTCGGTTTGAATGGGCTCTAGGATGAATACGCTGCCAGAGAAAAAGTTAAGCATTGTATATGGTGATGACGTTATCGATTTTGAGTTGCTTGAAAGTTCTAGTCGTTCTCAAAAAATACTGATTAAAGTCTATGCTGATTGTCGGGTAGTTGTATCAACACCGTTAAATACAGATGATAAAACAATCATTGAAGCGGTAAAGCAACGTAGTCGTTGGATCTATAAGCAATTACGAGAGTTCCGTGAACAAAGCAAATTTATCACGCCTCGCCAATATAAAAGTGGTGAAAGCCACTTTTATTTGGGTAAACAGTATCAATTGAAAGTGATTCAAGATGATACCAAGCCAAATGGTGTAAAACTTCTGAGGGGAAGATTGGAGGTAAACACCTTAGATACGGATATTGAAAGTATTAAATCTCATTTAAATGAATGGTACAGATCTCGAGCAAAAGTCATATTTGAAGTACGATTGAGGCAGATTCTTGAAAAAGCCTTATGGGTTGAAGCTAAGCCTGATATTCGACTCATGACAATGCGCACACAGTGGGGGAACTGTTCACCATCAGGTCTTCTTACACTGAACCCGCATCTAGTTAAAGCGCCCGCAATTTGCATTGATTATGTGATTTTGCATGAACTTTGTCATTTGGTTGAACATAATCATAGTGAGCGTTTTTATCAACTTCTAAGTCAAGTTATGCCTGATTGGCCAATAATCAAAAAACGGTTAGATGATAGAGCGACAGCAATCATTCACTAATCGTGACTAAATATTCTTTCTATTGTTGATATTCTTCTATTTAATATATCGAGATATTTTGCCTGCATTTGGTCATTGAAGGCACTGCTAGCATAGTATGCTGGCATTTTGGAATCTGGCCACCATCCAAAATAACTCCTCATTACAGCAAACATATTATCTCTATTATCATCTGGATAGAGCGAAACACAAATTGAAGCAGCAGTATGACGTAACATATGAGGTGATAGGCTTGTAAGACCGTGGGCGAATTCAAACATGAGGTGCGACAGTTTGAAAAGTCTTATGATAATCAACAAGCTGAGCAAATTTCTCTAATGGTGTAAGCCAATCTAACGCTTTTCTAGGACGAGTATTCAGTGACATGGCAAC
>NZ_VPDH01000168.1:0-1451 GCF_013417785.1 Acinetobacter sp. YH12227
TGCCATTTTTCTTTATACTGTCACTGAGGCAGGTTGGACATTTGATTTCTAGAGTTATTTGCATTTCTCTATTTTATCAAAATTCAACCTGCTTTTTTTCAGCATACTTTTTGAAACACCACCGAAAAAATAATTAAAAAATTTAATCGTTCAAGTAAAGGGTATTCAGTATCTTTCGCCTGTACCAACACCCGCTTATGAAACTCAAGTAGTGAAAGCTCTCTATTTATATACTTTTTTAACGGATGTGATGAAGAGTTTGAAGGCACATTCAAGGAAGTCATTTATGGCTCTTATAAAGTTAGATTGCAGCACTAAAGAAAACTTAATAAAAAATTCCCTAAAACCTTTGGAAGAGGTCAATTAATTTTTTGTAAATAAAAAATGACCAGGTCTGCGGGAAGGCTAAGAATTGAACTTTATTCAATTAAGTATTCTGTGACTGCTTCATGACATTTTTATGACATCGTATTGTATTGTTATTTCATGTGGGTAATATTTAGACTTTTATCTGAGTTTAGAAGAAAGGGACAACTGAACCGTACCGGGTTTGTCGGAGAGTCAATATTCTGAGAGACTATCCCGATGACAAAATTAAAATATACCCCTGAAATCAGAGAAAGAGCGGTTCAATTATTGATTGAATCTGAAAAAGATTATCCTTCTACTTAGGCTGCAATCACAGCAATTGCGCCTAAGATTGGTTGTACTCCTGAAACACTTCGTGCCTGGCATCAAAAGCATTTAGATCAGCAAAATCCTATTAAAGTACAACAGATATCTGATCAAGAAAAAATGAAGCAAATGGAACGTGAAATTAAAGAATTAAAGCGTGCCAATGAAATTCTACGTAAAGCAGCCGCTTTTTTCGCCCAGGCGGAGCTCGACCGCCCACACAAATAATGGTGGATTTCATCCATAACAATAAAGACTTATATGGTGTTGATGTGATTTGTAGGATTTTACCGATCGCACCTTCAACCTATTACCGGACTCTAGATCTCTGCGATGAGAAGCATTGCTTCGCAAGGGAACATCGAGCGAAACGAGATCTACATGATGAGCATCATGCTGAACAAATTAAACGAATTTGGAAGGAAAGTTCAGGTCGATATGGTGTACGTAAAGTCTGGCAAAAATTAAAACGTGAGGGTTATGTTATTGCACGTTGTACAGTTGCTCGATTGATGCAAAAGCTAGGTATACAAGGTGTTTGGCGTGGTAAGAATAAACAAACCACCCGTAACCGAGATGACCAAAAACGGGCAGATGATTTAGTGAAACGTAATTTTAATGCTGATCATCCAAACCAACTATGGGTGGGTGACTTTAGTGTGCCGCAGCAAGCGGCGTAAGAGATGAGGGTATGGCCCCTCGCTATCGGCTTGCAGGAGCAGGTAGCAAACCACCATAAGCGGCTTGGATCAAAAGTCCCGGTCGTGAGCGTTATG
>NZ_VPDH01000169.1:0-1389 GCF_013417785.1 Acinetobacter sp. YH12227
TAATGCCAGTCAGTTAAGAAATTGACTGGCATTTTCTTGGATATTTTTGTGCTTTAATTTTCACTACTCGCGGACATTGCCTTTGCCTTTTTTCAGGTAATACAAATATTTTAGATTGTTCAAATAATTGCGCTAAATGTTTGGGTAGGTTTCCTGCTGATTCTAAAGGTGTGTGCCTTAAGATATTGATAATACTCATAGATGCAATATGGAAACTGATCCTTAAAGGACTCACCTTTGCATGTTCAGCGATAAACCTCATCTGTCTTCTTAAGATATTATATGCAATAAATACCCCCCACAATTCTTGATAGACCAAATCAGGTTGTTTGCTTCTTAAAATCCTTGCATCCTGTAAATCACTTTTAATTTCCCGATAACACATTTCTATTTCCCAACGCTGGATATAAAGCATTGCAAGGTCTTTGAATGGATAAACTTTAGAATCTGTTAATGATGTAATGTAACGTCTTATTTTTCCTGCATATTCAACTTCAATTAAACGTGCTTCCCAATAGTCACCCAATGACGGATTTATCTTTTTTGCTCTTGCTGAAACAGGCATTTTGATCTGAAAGTCATGGGCCGCATTATGATGAATCACTTCATAACGCAGGTTGTCCTTTGCTCGCATCAACCAATGACTCTCTTCTGCCTGAGATTGCCAGCTCACTAAAAAATCAGCAGAGAAGTAAGCACGATCAAATAGGGTAATACTGCGAACTGGTGCTTTTAATTGACTGGCTAAGGTTAATTCACCTTGATCCATACTGCCCATTTGGGCATCAATCATTTCATGGGTATTGGTATTCACCAGGCAAGTCGCTCTAACTTGTGGGTAAGGTGCAGCTGCTGTTTTGCCTTTGGATGAACCAAAGTGCTTAAAGTTTTCTTCTGTATGAGGCATAGACCAAACCACACCATCTACAGCACAAACGCATAGACCGTGAAAGTTGCTATATTGTTGTTGTGAGTCTTTAAACCATGCCTGACTTAATGTCGAAAATAAAGCACTCATGGGTTCTAAGCCTAAGCGTTGTCTTGCTTGTACGGATGCACTCGGTACACAGTATTCTGCCGTACCGAAAACAAGTTGCAATTGTTGAACCACATACCAAATCGGTTGATTTCGAAATAGAGCAAGTCCGATTACCAGCCAAACAACATGTTCAGCAGGCAGTTTTCTTTTTCGAATTGATGCTTTACCTGTTTGGTCTAAGCAATCTTCAATCCAGTTTAAATCAATCAATTCACTGAATTGTGAAAGTGAAGGTAGGGTTTGTTTTAATGTTAAATCTAGATTCTGAGATAAATTCATAAAAAAAGAGCGTATTTACATACGCTCTTTTTACAGCATTTTAACTTTTTTTGCTTAACTGACTGGCATTA
>NZ_VPDH01000170.1:0-1389 GCF_013417785.1 Acinetobacter sp. YH12227
GATCCATGCACGTGTAGCAGTTCTTAACAGATTTACGGAATTAGGTCGACCACTTACCCAAGTTACGCCTTAAATTTGGCTCAATTAGGGGCGCTTTGCATTTCAAATCTTTGTGCAACAAAGCCTATTGATGCTAGAAAGAAGTCCGATATTCTTTTTATTTTTGAAACACTTATTGCTAAAGCTGAAGTTCAACTTTCTATTTAAGGTTATGTCCATATGAGTTTATCTATACGAAAAAGTCGCACAGCACCACAGCTACTCATTGAGCATGCACATAGTTTAATGAAAGAATTAATTATGGATGTTTCAGGCGTTGAGTATGTAATGTTATGCTCAACTGATGGTTTTGAATTAAAGTCCATTCAAAAGAAAAATATTGAGAATTCTGGAAAGCTTGCCGCTGTTAGCAGTTCAATTTTGGCAATGGTTCAAGCATTTACCAATGAAATTAATCTTGTAGGCTGTCAAACAATTACATTAGATGCTGAAAATGGAAAAGCTTTACTTACAGCGATTTCCCATCCCCTACACCCAATGATATTAGTCCTTTTAACCTCTCAAGATGTGTTATTAGGACAATTGTTATACTCACTTAGAAAAGTCAGTGATGAACTTAGCCAATATCAATTACCAAGTTCATAAACAATTTTAAATATTTATTTCATTGAATTTCGGATTGCTTCTTCATCGAAATATTGGGTAAATGCAGAAATTCGTGTGTTTACAGCTGGATTTTGCATAAGGCTTTCTGCAGCGGTTTTTCCTAATAATTCAAATGCATTTGCTAAAGCATTTGTACCTTCATTTTCGGTCACTGCTTTTATTTCAGTTTTACAACGGGTTGTTAATAAATCTTGAAATAATTTTGCCATATTTTTATCTATTTTAGCGACCTCATCTGGGGTTGCTTTATTATATTTTGCAATCTCTGGATGAGCCGAAAATGCTAAATAAATCCAGGCTGTTAAATTTTGGCTTTCTTCAGCTGTTGTCGAATTACTTAGACATTCACTTAACTTATCTTGATAAACACCAGCATTAGTTAACGTTATTGTAGATAATAAGCTTGTCGCTAATAATATTTTCTTGAACATTAAGATTCCCTATAAAAAATTATAAATTTGATGTAATTATACTGTTTTATTCATTTTTCGCCTTAGCTGAAAATGACTTTTCAATGATTAATAATTAAAATTTTCAATGGATTAATTAAAACAAGAATTGGGGTTCTCTTTCATGCTCTTCTTACTTAAAGTTACCATTTCTATTTTTATCGCATAAAAAAATCCCCCTATCTCATAAGAGTTAGGGGGATTTTGAATAATGAGCTGGCGATGACTTACTCTCACATGGGTAACCCCACACTACCATCAGCGCTAAGAGGTT
>NZ_VPDH01000016.1:0-53279 GCF_013417785.1 Acinetobacter sp. YH12227
AGATCCATGCACGTGTAGCAGTTCTTAACAGATTTACGGAATTAGGTCGACCACTTACCCAAGTTACGCCTTAAATTTGGCTCAATTAGGGGCGCTTTGCATTTCAAATCTTTGTGCAACAAAGCCAATACAATCTATAATATTCATGTAAATATTCAACCTATTTCACACAATTTTGTATTAATTTGATTTATTTTCGTTATTTTTTATACAAATGTATTTTATTAATAATGAGTTAATATTATTTTTATTTAAACTTATCAATATTAATTAATTGAGCATTTAATTTTACCAATTCTTCTTTTTGATGAGTAACATAGATGATTGGCATATGTAGTTCATGATTTACTTTATTAATAAACTGAATCACATTATTTTTTAGCTCAATATCTAAACCATTGAGTGGCTCATCTAACAACAATAACTCAGGTGAAGAAAATAACGCCCTTCCAATAGAAATTCTTTGTAGTTCCCCGCCAGATAATTGACTGGATTTTTTAGTTAATAATTTCTCAATATCTAAGACCTCAATAATCTGATCATATTCAAATTTTGTCTTATTTCTCTTTAAATACTTTAAAGGGTAAAGTAAATTTTGCTTAACATTTAAATGAGGAAATAATGTTGCTTGTTGAAAAACCAATGCAATTTTTCTTTTATGCATCGGTATAAAAATATTATTTTCTATATCCACAATTTTAGTATGATTTAATTCAATTAAACCTCTTGTTGGTTTATGAATCCCGACTATATTTTTTAAGAACGTAGATTTTCCTGCACCTGAGCGCCCCACGATACCGAGTACACCAGTTTCCATCTTAAAATCAACATTCAGACTGATAGATTCATTTTGATAATCAAATTTACATACAAGCAATATCAACCCACCATTTTATAATATTTTTGCATAATCCAATAATTTACAACCAATGCAGAGAAAGCCAAAACCAAAGACAATGTAACTAAGCGCATGGCCATTTGTTCACCATCAGGCTGCTGTAGCAAGGAATAAATTGCGATTGGAATGGTACGGGTTTCATTTGGAATGTTCCCGACAAACGTTATCGTTGCCCCAAACTCACCAAGACTTCGACTGAAACAGAGAATACTCCCAATCAAAATACCTGGCAGCGCTAAAGGTAAACTAATACTACAAAAGACTTTAAACGGGCTCGCACCCAGTGAGCCTGCTACTTGCTCTAATTGTTGATTAATCATTTGAAAGGATAAGCGGATTGGTTGCACCATTAATGGAAAAGCGACAATCATTGACGCCAATACTGCCCCTTTCCAGTTAAATGCGAATTGAACACCTATTTGATTAAAGTATTTCCCAATGAGACCCTGATTACCAAAAAGCACCAATAAGAGATATCCAAGCACCACAGGTGGCAACACCATTGGCAATTGAAGTAAGGCTTCAACTAAAAATTTGAATCGAAAATCATAGCGTGCTAATACCCACGCAAGCGCTATCGCGAAAGGAAGGCATATCATCACTGCAAAAGCACCAACTTTGGCCGATAGATAAAGCGCGTTTAACTCTTCAGGCGATAACATTGCAAGGCCTGTCTACAATTTAAATCCATATTGGAAAAACACTTGCTTGGCTTGCCCATTCGCTTTAATAAATTGGGCGAACTGAATTGCATCCTTGTTTTTTTGCCCTTGCATGGTTAATGCAATTGGATAAATGATTGGACTGTGCGAGTTTGCTGGAAATGCTCCCACCATTTTGACTTTTTTACTGATGAGTGCATCCGTTTTATAAACGATGCCTGCTTGGCATTCACCACGCTCAACAAAGGCCAATGCTGAGCGCACATCATCTGTTCCAACAATACGGCCGTTTAAACTGTTCAACCAATTTAGTTTGATGAGACTTTGCTTCGCATATTTACCAACTGGCACGGACTCCATTTGCCCTGTACACAAATGCCCTTGGAAGGATTGCGAAAAATTAAATTGCGGGACTGCCTTAAACTGCATTTTTGTATTGATTGGGCTAATCAAAACCAATTCATTTAATAAAAAAGGCTTTACTTGAGTCGGTTGTACTTTTTGCTTTTGCACCAAATATTTCATCCAGTCTTGATCAGCTGAAAAGAAAACATCGCTGCTTGCTCCAGCTTCAATTTGTTTCGCCAAAGCACCAGATGCACCAAATACAGGTATTATCTCAATCTTAGGATTTTGTTTTTGATACAATTTGATAATATCAGTAATAGCATTAGTCAGGCTGGCTGCTGCATAAATTTTGACTGTTTCCGCTTGGACTAAATTGGAAAAAATCACAGTCGCAAAGCTGAATAGAATTTTCTTCATCATGATTTTTCTCATTTTTTAAGGCTTATCTAACAACTATGCTTTTTCAATAAAAAATATATGGCACAGCTAGAAGTTAAAAACTTAAATAAATAGTCCTTGTAACTTTGTACCTACAACCATTTTCTCACCTGCGGGAACACGTACTAAACAATTCGCGTGCATTAAATTGCTCAACATGTGAGATTGCTGCTTGCTTAGGCTATTTAACAGTAATTGACCATCATTAAATTGAACAGTCATCCTAAGGAATCGCTCTCGCGTATCGGCTTTTAACTCATGCTGAATCGTGCCGCTAAACCATTCAGGAAGTTTTTTCTGACCTTGTAGGACTTTAACTAAAGTCGCTGTATAAATTTGCATACCTGCATAAACAGCAGCAGGATTACCCGGTAGCCCCAATAAATAACAATGACTGCCATCCTGACGTAGTAAATCTGCAAACAGCATTGGCTTCCCAGGCTTTTGTTTGACTTTCCAAAAGATCTGTTCAAACCCCAGTTTTAAAGTAACAGGGCGAACAAAGTCATAATCACCCACTGACACACCACCCGTGGTGAGAATAAGGTCATATTCATTTTTCAATCGATTCAACAATGCTGTTACGGCTTGCTCTGTATCTGCAACATGCATGATATCGACCTCTTGGCTTCGAGATTGAAACCACGCTTGAATCAACGGGGCATTGGCATCAAAAATTTTACCTGATGCTAAATCCTCTACATTTACTGAAACTTCATCTCCAGTAATCACCACGGCAATTTTTGGATATTTGAAAACCTCTATATTTTTCACACCGGCCATGCTCAATGCTGCAATTGCACCCACACTGAGTTTTTGACCTAAATCTGCTAACAATTGCCCACATGCGACTTCTTCCCCTACATCACGTATATCAGCGTGAGATTGAAGTGGTTCAGTGAGTACGATTTTCCTAGTTTCACCATTATCTAGTAGCTGCACAATTTCTTGACGTGCAACAGTGGAAGTATTGGCCGGAATTTTTGCGCCTGTAAAGATGCGAATGGCTTGCCCTTGTTGGAGTTGAATCTCTAAATTTTGTCCTGCTCGAATTTCTCCAATCAATTCAAATGAAGTGCCCATACCCAGTGTTGCTGGCGCGGCACAAATGGCATAACCGTCGACTGCACTTTGTGAAAATAAAGGTAAATTGATCTTTGAATAAACCGCTTTGGCAAGATAGCGATTTAAGGTTTGATCTAGTGTAAGTGTCTCTATGTCAAGACTCTGCGTATGATCAAGTAACATTTGTAATGCCTGATCCACTGAGATGAGTCCCTCTTCAGATCCGCAACCGCCATGCGATACAGTAAGGTTTTTTGTAGGTTTTAATTCTTTACTTAGTGCTTGATTCATTGATAGCCCCCTGCATGCGGAATATTTTTTTGCACGTCAAATAAATGAACTAATGCAGGTAAGACCGCAATCAAGGACTCTTTTGCACCTTGACGGCTGCCCGGTAAAGTCATGACTAAACTTGTATCAATATAGCCTGCTACTCCACGACTTAGCGCTGCATACGGCGTACGTTTTTGTCCGAAACTGCGGGATGCTTCCATTAGCCCCGGTATTTCACGTTGCAGTAAAGGCTGGATGGTCTCTACGGTTAAATCTTTTGGCCCAAGTCCTGTTCCACCTACGCTGAGAATCAAAGGATATTGATTTTTTTGCTGCTCAATTAAAGCCACTAATTGTTCTGGGCTGTCTGGAATGACTTGATAGTTAATATCGCTAAAATTGGCTTCTTGTAAGATTTCTAGGACATTCTGCCCTGCTGTATCTGGCTTTTTACCTGAAGCCACAGTGTCTGAAAGTACGATGACTGAAGCAGACAAGCTTTCTTTCAATACACGGGTAAAATGCGATTTCCCACCTTTTTTCTTTTCTAGTTAATCCCATCCAATAACAAATCTTCAGGTTCACAATGCGGTTTCAGCATGTCATATAAGGTCAATCCTGCAAGACTGACTGCTGTTAACGCTTCCATTTCAACCCCTGTCGGGCCAATGGTTTCCACCACTGCTGAAATTTCCACATACGCATCAAAAAGCTCGTATTCCACATCAGCACGATAAATCGGTAAGGGATGACAAAGAGGAATGAGTTCATCTGTGCGCTTTGCGCCTAAAATGCCGGCAATTCGAGCTGTTTTTAGCGCATCACCCTTTTCAGTATTGCCATTTCGCAACAGTTCAATGCAATGTGGGGGCGCATGCAATATACCTATTGCAATAGCTGTGCGGTAACTTTCTGCTTTCATGCCCACATTTTTCATGTTTTTTTCCTGTTTATTTGTGTATTGCTATTTTTTTGAGGCTTTACAGATGCCATTGATAGATATTGGCATTCTGCTGAATATTTTTTTGAACCAAATGATGATCATCACCGTGCGGATGTTCATGTGTATGTAAACAATGTGAATGTGATGATGGCGTTTTAGCTTCAGTAAGAACATGAAGTTGTGATAATTGATCTGAATGATTTTGTTGATCTTTACGAATACAACAGCCTTCTACAAATTGACTGCTGCCATCCATGTAAAATTCCTCTTTCCACACAGGCACTTCATGTTTGACCCGCTCTACAGCTTCTTCACATGCTTCAAAGGCCTCACGACGATGTGGGGCATAAGCCATAGCAATAATTGCGGTATCACCAATACCAAGTGCGCCAATACGGTGTACCACGCGCACATAAGACACACCATATTTAAGCTGAATGTCTCGTTCGATTTGCCGAATCATTTTTTCAGCCACTGGCGCATAAGCTGTATATTTCAGTGCTTTCACCGCGCGGCCTTCATGATGATTGCGCACTGTGCCAATAAAAATGCCAATACCACCACATTCAGGAAAAGATTGAATTCCATCAAATACAGCTTGTTGAAGTACAGTGTCCTGAATACGGTTAAAATTGTTCAGTTCCATCTTTAACCTCCTGCTACAGGTGATAACAGCACGATGACAGCGTCATGTTTTAAAATCGTATTTCGGCTAATGATGTCTTCACCCATTGCACAAGCACAGCGCTCTAACGAGCCATATGCATCTGGATAGGCACGAATCACATAATCTAAAACATCATCCACTGTAGATCCGACCGTGCATTGCAAACTTAGATCTTCAGGTAACTGACGCTGAATTGCGCCATAACTTTCAATTTTAATGTTGATCATCTGTATGAGTAATTCAGCCATTTTTAACCTCCAATCATGTGCATGCTGATCTTTCGTGCATAAGAGGGTTGCTTCGTATGTTCTTGTTTTAATGCTTTTTGAATCGCATCATAGCCTTGCGCTTTGTGCCAAATATAGTTGGCTAATTGATCTTGCAGCTCCAATTGCGCTTGCATTACATCTGATTGAGCTTGCCAAGCGTGTGCTAAGTCGATTGATTGTGTATATAGATGCTGTGTGAGGCCATTTTCTAGAAAAGCCTCAGTTAAATGCTGAATTTCAGACTTCAGTTTCAAACCGTTTTGTGCAAATAAGCAGTTAAAAAATTCACCCTGTGCATTCAATCTTAGACGGTCACAGGTTCCGCAAAATGAATTGCTAATCGTTGAAATAATACCGACAGATTTGCCATTTATATTGTAATTACGTGCTGGGTTCGAACCCTGTCCATAGTGTATGCGTACGGTAAATTCTTTTGATAATGCATTTAAAATTTCTTGCTCAGTCACCACAGCATCGGAAGACCATTTTTGATCACCATCGAGGGGCATAAACTCAATAAAACGGGGTTCAAATTGATTGTTATGTGCCCATTTCACTAAAGGAATAATTTGATCTTCATTTATGCCTTTCATCAATACCGTGTTGATCTTAATGCTCAGACCAGCTTGTGCTGCGGCTTCAATTCCTGCCAATACAGGGTTAATTTCTTTTTGTGTTAATACCTTAAATTGAGCTGCATCTAAACTGTCTAAACTGATATTTAGATCATCCAAACCTGCTTGCTTTAAACTTGCTGCATATTTCACTAAATAATGACCATTGCTGGTCATTGAAATGCGTTTTAACCCTATGCTTTTGAGCTGTTGTAACTGCGCTATAAAATGTACGACCCCATGACGCATTAAAGGTTCACCGCCAGTAATGCGGATTTGTTCTATCCCTTGCTGCACCATAAATTGGCAAAATACAAAAAGTTCGTCAAAACTTAATAACGCATGCTTTTTCATCCATTCAGGATGTTCAGGCATGCAATAGACACACTTAAAATTACAGCGATCCGTCACCGAAATACGGAGCTTGCGCTTTTGCCGTCCAAATTGATCTTGGAACACGCGGTGCTGATTTAGGTATGTCATGCTATTCATCATCATATCCATGACGTCGATTGCGCTGTTATTGCACAGCATAAAAATGACGCCCTATTTCCATGCTGAATAAATTGCAAAAAGTGTTCCAACTTTGGGCTTATGTAAAAAATGATTGAATCTAAAGACAAAAATTTCCTACTCACACTGATCAACAGCGTGAGATAGATTAAAAATCAGATTGAATTACAGAAAGTTCAGTTGTCGGTGCTGTTGCAGCTCATCAAAGGAATTAATGCTGTGAAAAAACAGTGCACGGTTTTTAAAACTTGCCACTTGCATGTGCATTTCAACAAAACAGTGCTTTAAACTGCGCTGATTTTGCTCAAGATGATGTTCTATGGTCGGCAGACTACTTCTTTTGAGCAAGCAAAATGGATACAAGGCTTTTCCATTAATCTCTACAACTGCCACTTCACATCTTGGATTACGCTGGATTGCCTGATGTAATCTGGAAATCACTTTGTTCGGAATGTAAGTCACATCACAAGGCACAAATAGCACATAGTCCGATTGCACATGTGACCATGCACTTTTCATTCCCATCAGTGGCCCATGAAAGCCCGCTTCATCGTCTTGGAAGTATTGAATCGATGGTATGATCCGTTCATAAATTGAATGATCACGATGACTATTAACCCAAACTTTTTCAGCGCGAGATTTGAGCTGCTGATGAATTTTGATGAGTTGAATTTCATTATCAAATTTTTGCAAAAGTTTATTGATGCCATTCATTCGGCGTGCTTGCCCACCCGCCAAAATCACCACATCCGTTTCTGCATAGGTTACAGGGATTCGCTGTTTTCTTGTCATTCTGCATACTCCGTTTGACACGCTTTAATTAAGCCGCGTATTTCAGGTAAACAAGACCCGCAATTTCCACCTGCTTTCAAGCAAGCAGTGACTTGTTTTTCATTGCTAATATTGTTCTCTTTAATGGTTTGAATGATTTTGTTTTTACCAACTTTAAAACAACTACAAACTAAAGGTCCATCATTATTACCCATTGACATCGCTTGTCCCGCCAACAATGCTTTGCGGTGCATTGCACTTAAACGTTCACGTTTAAATAGGCTTGCCACCCAGTCGCGATCAGGCAATAAATCTGTAGGTGCAATATATAAACTTGCAATAAGCACGCCATTTTTCAGCACCACACTGTGGGAGATTTGTGCCGATTGATCTTCTAAATTGAGCCATTCAAAATCTTCATCGGTAAATGGCAACAAATGTTTTAACTGTTCTGTGGTCGTGCTGAATTTTCGTCGATCTGCCAACTCGTAACGAATGGCTTTGGCTGTTTGAATTTTTGTCCACCACACCGTTTTTTGAATCGTGGGCTGAACAATGTGCTCAAATCCTTGACGCACATACAGCACACCTTGCCACTGGGTATAAAAGGGCTGAATTGTCACAGGCGTATGCTTAAATTCAGGTTCACCTGAAATCGCATCCACCACGGGGTTAACCACTTTGCCAATTCGGGCATCAGATGCAACTTGATCATTCCAATGAATCGGCGCGAAGATTTGCCCGCGACGAATATTGTCGCCAATCTGTGCGCGTAATACACATAATCCCCACTTCGAGCGCACCTCAATAAGTTCGCCATCTTTAATGCCATATTTAAGTGCATCATTAGGGTGCAGCTCACAATAAGGCTCTGCACGGTGCGTGGCTAAATTTGCAGATAATCCTGTGCGGCTCATGGTGTGCCATTGATCACGGATTCGGCCAGTATTCAAAATCAGCGGGTATTCTTGATCCGTTTGATTTACAGGATCTATGGCGCTAGTCGCAATAAATTTAGCTTTGCCATTGGCATGGCTAAATTCGCCTTGTTGAAATAATCTTGAGACATCAGCATCTACTTGATTTTTATCTATAACAGGCCACTGTATTGGCGCTAGTTCATCATATTCTTCAGCTGTTAAATGACTTAAACCTTGTAAGTTAAAATAGCGAAAATGACTGGTTTCATTCCGCTCTGCTAATGGTGCATTTTCATAGCTAGAAAGCTGACCATGTTCAATAAAAATCTCATGACTATTTATATAATTAAAGCCAGAAAAGCCCATTTTTTTTGCTACTTGTGCAATCGCCCACCAATCGGCTTTAGCCTCATCAGGCGCATCTAAAAATGCGCGTTGCCGTGAGATACGGCGTTCAGAGTTAGTGACCGTGCCGTCTTTCTCTCCCCAACCGAGCGCAGGTAACAATACATCTGCATATGCAGTGGTATCTGTATCTTGGCATATGTCTGATACCACCACCAATTCACATTGCTCTAAAGCCCGTTTGATTTGATCCGCATCTGGCATGCTGACCACAGGATTCGTCGCCATAATCCAAATGGCTTTAATCTTGCCGCTTTCCACTGCCTGAAATAGATCGACTGCTTTTAGCCCAACCGAATCTGCAATGTACGGGCTTTGCCAAAACTGCTGTACCAATTGACGATGACTTGGATTGTCCAAATCCATATGACTTGCCAGCATATTGGCCAGACCGCCAACTTCACGACCACCCATAGCATTTGGCTGACCTGTCATTGAAAATGGCGCAGCACCTAATTTGCCAATTTTTCCAGTCAGCAAATGACAATTAATAATACTGTTGGCTTTATCTACCCCACGCGAAGATTGATTCACCCCCATTGAAAATAGGCTCATGATTTTTTCAGTTTGAGCAAATTTTTCAAAAAATAACTGTAATTTTTCAACTGAAATACCTGTTCGCGTTGCTACAGATTCAATTTCAGATTCTGATGTGCTGCTCTCTAGAGCTTGCGCCAAACCATCGGTATAATTCTGAATAAATGCATGATCTGCATAGTTATTTTTAGAGAGATATTGCAGTAAGCCATTGAACAGCGCTACATCTTGCCCAGGTAAAATTGGCAAATGTAAATCTGCTGCTTCACAAGTACTGGTAAAACGCGGGTCAATAACCACAACAAATAAGTCGCGCTGCTCTTTGGCTTTCATAATGCGTTGATACAGCACAGGATGACACCAAGCAGTATTTGAACCCACCAGCACGACCATGTCTGTATGTTCAAAATCTTCATAGCTCGCTGGAACTAAGTCTTCCCCAAAAGCACGTTTATGTGCAGCCACTGCAGACGACATGCAAAGACGTGAATTGGTATCAATATTGGCTGTGCCCAAATAGCCTTTAACAAATTTATTCACCGCATAATAGTCTTCAGTCAGCAGCTGTCCTGACACATAGAATGCAATACTGTCACGGCCATAATCATCAATACATTGTTGAAATTTATCAGCTATGGTTGTAATTGCTGTATCCCAATTAGATTGTATGCGGTTCGCTTTTCGCCCAAGCATTGGATGCAGAACACGAGTTTCTAAGCCAAGTGTATCTGCCAAATTACTGCCTTTAATGCAAAGTTTTCCATAGTTTGAAGGATGATTTAAATCTCCCTCTACCGTAACTTTTTGCCCCAAAGCTGTTTGTGTTACTTTGGCCGTTACTCCACATCCAACACCGCAATATGGACATGTGGTTTGTGTAGTTTTTACATTTGCTGCGGTGGAGCTATGCAGTTCCACAAGAGGAATACTATTCATTTCTGCTTTGCTCCTTACATCCAATCTTAATAAATTGGGGGTTATGATCGATTTCAAAAACTGACTAAAAATCTAGGTTCAAGATGATAGTGGCTATCACGTGGTGGCATGGATGCCACCGTTGGGCGGGGGTACATGGATGTACCCCTCGCCCAACAAAGGATTTTTGTCACTTTTGATCCTTCAAAAGTGAGTCAATACCTATGCAAATAGAATTAACGTAAAATGAAAAATTGAGGTCGTGATTGTTATTCTTCCGATGAATAATGAATCAACCCGCTTTCTTTAAAGCAAAATCTTTACCAAACAATAATTTATTTCGAATAGAAGAAATTGAGCTTTGATCCGCAATCAGTTCGGCATACCATGCACCATCATCAGTATCGCCAAATAAAACCGCACCGATGACCTTATCTTTTTGAATAATAATGCGTTTATAAATCTGACGTTTTTCATCATTTAAAATGATGTCCTCAAAATCATCTAATGGTTCAAAGTTTCCAGCTGAAAACACATCACAACCACTCACCTTTAACTGTGTAGGCACCGTGGGTGCTTTGAAGGTCAGGCTGCCATGCTCAGCCAAGTGCGATGCACAAATGAAGGCTTGCCCCCAAAGCGGTTCAACCAAACCAAAAGTTTGATTTCGATGTTCAATGCATTCACCAACTGCATAAATACTTGGGTCATAAGTTTGCATGGTGTCATTAACCAACACGCCGCGGTTACAGCGTAGCCCCGCACTTTGCGCCAATGCCATATTCGGACGAATCCCCACAGCAAAGACCACTAAATCTGCATCCAATACTGTGCCATCTTTTAAATGCACAGATTTAACATGACCATCTTCTCCAATTAAGCTTTCGGTATTGGCTTCAGTAATAATACGGATGCCCTTTTGCTCAATCGATTTTTTTAGCATATGACTGGCTTTAGTATCCAATTGACGGTCCATAATTCGATCCATCAAATGCAATACCGTGACATTCATACCACGCTGTTTTAAGCCATAAGCCGCTTCTAATCCCAACAATCCACCACCAATTACGACTGCATTTTTCGCACGTTTAGCCATATCCAGCATTATGTTTACATCGTAAATATCCCGAAAACTCAGTACGCCTTTTAAATCAGCACCAGCGATTGGCGGTACAAAAGGCGTCGAACCAGTGGCTAATATTAAACGGTCATAATCCACCACAATGCCGGTTTCGGTATAAACCTGTTTGCGAGGACGGTCGATGCGCACCGCGCGATCACCAGCAATAAAATGAATGCCTTTGTCTGCATACCACGCAGGTGGATGCAGCATAATATCTTCAATGGTTTTATCACCAGAAAGCACTGGAGACAGCATGATACGGTTGTAATTGCCCCAAGGCTCTTCACCAATCACGGTAATCTCATAACGTTCGGGTGCCATATCCAGCAGATCTTCTAAGCAGCGCATACCTGCCAACCCATTACCAATCAGCACCAGCTTCATTTTTTCCTGTGCTAATCCATTGTTGGTGATATAGGTTTTTTGCGCCGTTGGGCTAACAAAAACTTTGCCCTGTTCAATCTTGCTTGGAAACACCAGCAGTTTTTGCTCTTTGTCTTCCAAGCAGCGCCCTGTAGCGAGACTAAAATGCTGTTTATAAATTGGCGACGCTACCACACGCTCACCCTGTAAATCCCCCACAATACCGCGCGACATCACAAAGGCTTTGCTGAATGGATCTTGATTGCTGAGCGCATAGACGCGTTTTTCTGAACCGACACGGAAAATAGCAATTTGCTGATTTTCAATGAGTGCTCCAACACCTGTATTAGGCGTAATATCTTCTAATGCGCAGATTTCAACCCAGTCCAGTTCATTCATTTCTTTTAAAATTGTCATGTTCATTATCCTTATTCTATTTACGCTTCTACCACTGGAATACGGCTACCATCACGTTCTGCCTCATTTTTAGGGCGAATTTGACCGCGGACCGAAGCAAATTGAATATGCGGATCATTTTGCTGTTCAGCTTTGGCATTCACAAAAGTGACAAAGCGTTTGCGCACTTCAGGGTCTTCCACCGCAGTACGCCATTCATCTTGATAAGTTCCGACAACATGGCTCATGCGACGTTCTAATTCAGCCGCGACACCTAAAGAATCATGCACAACAACATCTTTTAAATAATCTAAACCTCCTTCCATATTGTCGCGCCACACAGAAGTCCGTTGTAAACGATCCGCAGTTTGGATGTAGAACATAAAGAACCGGTCGATATATTTGATTAAAGTTTGTGTGTCTAAATCAGATGCTAAAAGCTCTGCATGACGTGGTTTCATACCGCCGTTGCCACATACATAGAGGTTCCAGCCTTTTTCTGTGGCAATCACGCCCACATCTTTACTTTGTGCTTCTGCACATTCACGAGTACAGCCAGACACTGCCATTTTAAGTTTGTGTGGAGATCGCAGTCCTTTGTAACGATTTTCTAGGAAGATGGCTAAACCCACAGAATCATCTACACCATAGCGGCACCATGTACTGCCAACGCATGATTTCACTGTTCTTAATGACTTACCGTAGGCATGCCCAGATTCAAAGCCAGCTGCAATTAACTTTTCCCAAATTTCAGGCAATTGATGCACTTGCGCACCAAACATGTCTACACGCTGACCACCCGTTAATTTAGTGTACAGGCCATATTCTTTCGCAATCTGACCCACTGCAATTAAACCATCTGGGGTGACTTCACCACCTGCCATACGTGGTACAACTGAGTATGAACCGTCTTTTTGAATATTGCCCAAATAGTAGTCATTACTGTCTTGCAGGCCTGCATGGCTTGGCTTCAGCACAAAATCATTCCAACAAGAAGCTAAAATATTAGCTGCCGTTGGTTTACAGATATCACAACCCAATCCATGACCATGATGCTGAATCAAATCATCAAAAGTTTTAATTTCATTGACGCGAACCAAGTGATACAGCTCTTGGCGTGAATACGCAAAATGCTCACACAGATGGTTATTGACTGTAACTCCTTGACGCTGCAATTCCGATTTTAGAACTTGAGTCACCAGCGGCGCGCATCCTCCACAAGCCGTTGCGGCTTTAGTACATTTCTTTAATGCGCCGAGTGATGTTGAACCGCCTGCAATCGCTTCGCAAATATCTGCCTTAGACACGTTATTGCATGAACAAATGGTGGCGCTGTCAGGCAACAGATCAACACCACTACCACCTGCTTTTGCAGAAGATTGCTCAAAACCTGGCATGATTAAACTTTCAGGATTTTCTGGAATAGCCAATCCATTCAGCATCATTTGCAGTAAATCGTTATATTCTTTGGCGCAGCCCACCAGCACAGCGCCAAGCAGTTGAGTTTTTGCGGCATCCACTACAATCTTTTTATACACCTGCGCTGCTTCATCCGCATAAAAATAGCTGAGCGAATTTGGCGTCATCGCATGTGCATCACCTACCGATGCCACATCTACCCCCATCAGTTTGAGTTTGGTGCTCATATCTGCACCTGCAAACTCAGTACAGCTTTGTTCCATCACATGTTTGGCTGCAATGCGTGCCATGTCATAACCCGGTGCCACCAAGCCATAAATTTTATTTTGCCAAAGTGCACATTCACCAATGGCATAAATATCTGGGTTCGAGGTTTGGCAGTAATCATTAATAGTAATACCGCCACGTTCACCAATACTTAAACCACTTTGACGCGCTAACTCATCACGTGGACGGATACCCGCTGAGAACAAAATAATGTCGGTTTCTAACTCTGAACCATCACCAAACTTCATCACATGCTTAGCATTTGCGCCATCTTCAATACAAGACGTAGCTTTTTGCGTATGAACTTTCACCCCTAGATTTTCGATTTTTGAACGTAAAACTTTACCGCCCAAATCATCAATCTGTACTGCCATTAAACGTGGAGCAAACTCTACCACATGCGTTTCTAGGTTTAAGTCGCGTAAGGCTTTGGCAGCTTCTAAACCAAGTAATCCACCGCCAATCACTACACCTGATTTAGCATTTAAACTTGCAGCACGAATCGCATCTAAATCCTCAATCGTACGGTACACAAAGCAATTTTTACGGTCATTACCCGGAATAGGCGGCACAAACGCATAAGAACCTGTAGCAAGAATTAGCTTATCATAAGCAAGAACATCACCATGATTGGTCGTAACCGTTTTATTCACTTGATCAATTTCGACTGCTTTAGTGCTTAGACGTAAATCAATGCCATAAGCATCTGCAAAATCACTGCGGCACAAGGTTAAATCCTTTGCCGATTTACCGCTGAAATATTCAGTTAAATGTACACGGTCATAGGCTAAACGAGGTTCTTCCGCCAAAATAGTGATTTCAACCTCATCGCCTGCATGTTCTAAAACTGATTCGATAAATTTATGGCCGACCATGCCATGACCAATCATGATAATTTTCATATTCTTTCTCCAAATTCTGTGCTTATGTAGGCTGATTCTTTAGGGTTTTAGTTTTGTGCTTCAGCTAAGCTGCGTTCATGTACGGCTTGTTCAAATAAACGCTGTTCTTTTTCTTTGTGCTCGACAGAAAAGCGAATCATCAGTACGCAACTTGCTGCAATTACCACCAGGCCACCCAGCACCATTAAAGTCGTTTGAATATCCAACATACCTTTGAGTAAGAAACCTGCTGCCACTGCACCCACATTACCGCCCGCACCAATAATGCCTGCCACACCACCTAAGGCATCACGATCAATAAATGGCACCAAAGCATAAGTTGCACCACACGCCATATGGGTAAATAAGGCAAATACCGTCATCGCAAGGATGGCTAAAATTGGCGTGTGCATTTGTGAGAAAAGAATAAGGAACAGCCCTTCAAGCAGAATCATCGCAAACAACACTTTGGTACGGCCATCCAGTCCTTTTTTAGTTGCAACTTTATCTGAAACAATGCCGCCAAGCGCACGAGCAAATAGCGCCAACAAGCCAAAGATCCCTGCAGCCATGCCTGCTTCTTTTAAGCCAAATTGGAAATTGTCGACGTAGTAAAGTGCAATGATGTTATGAATGAAGATTTCAATACCAAAACATGCAGCATAAGCACCAAATAAAATCCATACACGGTAATTACGTGCTGCGTGCATTAATATCGCTACACCGCCTTTCTTATCTGAACCAACAGCAATGCCTTGCGCACGTAGCTCTTTAAAATCACCTTGCGGGCAATCTTGTGTAAATTTCCAATATAAAGCGCCAACAATCAGCATCATTACACCTGGAACAATCAGCGCAATTCGCCAGCCCATCGCTTGCTCAACACCAAACATCACCAAAGCGCCTAGCATTAATGGCATTAGGGCTTGAGTCGCGCCGCCGCCTGCATTACCCCATCCCGCAGTTGCAGCATTTGCTGTTCCAACTACATTTGGTGCAAACATAATGCTGGTGTGATATTGCGTAATCACAAAGCTTGCGCCAATCGCGCCAATGAGGAGACGAAAGAATAAGAAGGATTCATAACTATTGGCTGAAGCCACTCCAAACACTGGAATACTGCCAATAATCAACAAAGCCGTATAGGTTTTGCGTGGGCCGTATTTATCACATAAAGGCCCAACAATTAGACGGACTAAAATCGTGATAGCGACCGCAGCAATATTAATATTGGCGATTTGGTCTTTGGTCAGATGGAATTCACCTGCAATGACTGGCATTAAGGGGGCGCAGGCAAACCAAGCGAAAAAGCAAACAAAGAATGCGAGCCAACTCATGTGGAAGGCCCGCATTGCTGCTGAAGTAAAGTTAAATAGATTTATTTTTGTCGCTTTTTTAGCATTTAAATTTGAAGACATAACCATCTCCTGACTGAACTGAACGCATTGGGTACTCTGCTATGTCGCTAACACATTGCAGAGTCGATCAGAACGGACGTCGTTGGCCGTCTTACAAATTTTTAGAGTCTTCTTTGACTCAGTGTTTAATAAGCATATCTCGTGCCAAATTTAATAAATAGCAAATATATAAGGTAATTTGCTTATTCAATAATCTATCAAATTAAATTTATTCGACTGTAAAGATCAGATTCAATTCTGTCCCTTCATTCAGCCGCTCATTTATGTGCAGAATAAAGATGGCATGCACCACGACAGTGCAAATTGATTAGATATCAATGCCTGTCGTCCGTACACCCTCAATAAACTTAAAAAAATACAGGTTTATTCGTTTTGATTTTGGCACTTAAATTGCTTAAGCATATTTATACGTATTTGTTTTTTTGCTCTGCGCGAGCTTTCGCATGCCAAAACTTAAAATTGCATTAATAGATGATGACCCAGAACGTGCTGATTTCACCAAAGCCTCATTACTTCAGCACGACTTTGATGTCGTTGCTTGCCTGATGATTGACCATTTAAATATGGGGTATTTACAGCAAATTAAAGCTGATGTCATCTTATTAGATATGGATCATCCACACCGAGATATTATCGAAAGTTGTGTTTCTCAGTTTGACTTACCAACGGTACTTTTTACTAAAAATTCGAGCCAAGATACGATCCGAAATGCTATCGATGCTGGAGTAACGGCTTATATTGTTGATGGTATAAATCCCACCCGTCTTAATAGCATTTTAGAAATATCGATTGAGCAATATAAAAAGCATAAAAAATTACTCAATGATTTGGCTGAAACCAAATGTAAATTGGCCGACCGTAAAGATATTGAGAAAGCCAAGGTGCTGTTAATTCAAATGCATGCATTAACAGAAGAACAAGCTTTTAGTTTATTACGTAAAAATGCCATGAGCCATCGTATGACCATGGGTGAAATGGCACGTCGATTACTCGATGCTCAAGCACTTTTACAATCACAATTTAAGGAATAAGCCATGTCTACTCTTGAAAAAACCGATCTACAGCTTGGCTATATTCCCCTACTCGACTGCGTCGCAATCCTATGGGCGAAACATCAAGGATATTTTGAACAACAAGGTCTCAATGTCGAATTGGTTAAAGAAGCCTCTTGGGCAAGTTTGAGAGATCGTCTTGCATTTGGCTTTTTAGATGCTGCACATTGCTTGTCGGCCATGTTACCAGCTGCTGCCTTAGGTGAAGATCAACTAGGTATACCCCTCCAAACACCTCTTGTCCTCAGTACCAATCGGGCTTTTATCAGTTTGTCACAACAATTGTGCTATCAATTAAACATTAGTTCAGCGGATCGTCCCGCCCAATCTGCAGCAAAAATATTTGCAGCGATTCACTCTGGTCAAACGATTCACTTAGCTCACGTATTTAAGCATTCAATTCATCACTTTTGCTTACGTGAATGGTTGGCGCTTGCCAACGAAGCTGCTGCTAAAGCATTAACCTTACGTACCGTACCACCACCTTTTATGGTCGAATCACTCAACAATGGCATTATTGATGGATTTTGTGTCGGCGAGCCATGGAATACCCAAGGTGAGATTATGGGTATCAGTCAAATCATTGCGCAGAGTAGCGATATCATCCCCACAGTAGCCGATAAGGTACTAGCCGTGACTTCAAGATGGGCAGCGCAACATCCAAATACATTAAAGGCATTGTGTACAGCTATACAAAAAGCACAACAAGAATTAAAAAATCTTGAAGATTATTCACAAGTTTGGGGCCTGCTCCAACACTATGAAATTATTCGTTTTGAATGCTCTGAACAAATCCATGTGCATAAATATGCGTCTATTCAAAATATTATTCGACACTTTATTGAAGACGATGGCACACCCAAAACTGAAGATATGCAATGGATTTTTACCCAAATGCAAAAATGGCTAGGGCTCAAATCAGAAGCTAACTTTGAAGAGCTTTGCAAGCAATGTATTGTTTAAAGACGCCAGTTTTTAGATTCAATTAATCACATTCTTGGTACTCAAAATCAAAGCAATAGCCAGAACAAAGCAACAATTCAATTTGAAAAATTACGCTTCACATGAAAAGTAAATTATAGAGCTATATACCTATTATCTATAGGGATTTAAGAAAGAATTAAAATGTTCAATACATGGCTTTTCCACAAATTTTCTCCATAATTGTGCGCTACTCTTGCCGAAAATTACATTTGGATAACCAAATAATGCAAGGCCTGCGCACCCCATTAAAACTGACCACACACTGAGTTATGCCTTACTTACCCTGTCTACTTCAATTTGGGCAGCAGAAAATTCATCTACATTGACTGAACAGCCACAAGCAGATGTTCAGCAAATGGAAGCTCTGACTTTTGAAGTGCGTTCAGCAGCAATCAAACCTAAAGATCCGGATATTAGCGCAGTCGCAAAAACTATTGTCACTCGTGATGAAATGCTGAAATTCGGTGATCAGTCGATAAATGATGCACTACGTCGAGCAGCAGGTTTTCAACTCCCAGGTGCGGGAGGTGGACCGCGTGGAGGCCCAAGTGCTGGCGGCATGCGTTTTCGTGGTGGCGGTGCACCCGTATTTTTAATTAATGGTGAACCTGTTCAAGGCGGGCCGCGTGGTGGTATGTCTGTGGTCGACAGCATCACCCCTGAAATGATTGAGCGTATTGAAATTACCAAGCAGCCAAGCGTCGCTCAGGCTTCAGTTGCATCTTCTGCAGTCATCAATATCATTTTAAAAGAGCCGCTCAATGACACCCGTTTGAGTGGTTCTGTCCGTGCAGGTTATGGTTTAACGCAGTCCAATACACGTGAAGAGGAACGCACAAATCTAAATTTTCAAATGGATGGTCGTGATAATGCTTGGATCTATAGCCTATCAGGCAGTCAATCGTGGAATGATTCTGACACATTAACACGCACCCAAAATGCAACAGGTGAACAAACACAACGACGTATTACCAATCGTACTTCTCAAATGTTGACACCACGTATTGAATATCAGCTCGATGATCAACAGAAATTAGTTGCCGAAGCCTTCTACCGAAACAATGAAAGTGAAGGTTCAAGCGGTTCTCAAGTTCAAAAAGACAAAAATGACAGTATTCGTTTAAATACCCGTTATGAACGTAAAAATCAGGGGGATTCAGACAAAATTCGCTTATCGATAGAACAGCAACAAGAAACTGAATTAACCCATTCAACGCGTCAGCAATCTTATATTAATGAACAAATTAATGAATATGGTTTGGCTTATGATGGTATACGTAAATTTGATGCGAAAAAGCAAATCAAGTTTGGTACAGATCTTCGATCAAGTGAGTTAGAAAGCAATATTGCCAACACTTTGGACGAACAAACTTATGCCGCTTATGTCGAAGGCAGTTGGCGATATACAGATAAGCAAACGTTAACACTGGGAGTACGTCAAGAATGGATTGATCGCTCAGGCTTAGTGGATTATCAAGATAATCATTTAAGTCCTGTACTCGCACATCGTTATGATTTTAATGAGCAATGGTCATTACAAACCAACCTGAGTCAGGCCTTTAAAAGCCCTCGTAGCAATCAACTTATGCCAACCGTTTCTGTTTCTACGGATAGTGATGCAGGCAGCTTAAACAATCCTGACCGTGGTGGTAACCCATTCTTACGCCCTGAAAAGATCAATGCTTACGAAACCACATTGGGCTATAACACCCCTGCAGGTGGCGTGAACCTGACCACGTATTACCGTGAAATCGAAGACTATATTGAAAAATCGATTTATAGTGAAAATGTGACAGGTCATTTATGTGGTACAGCTGATAGTGATTGCCGCTTTGTGGAACGCCCATATAACCAAGACAGTGCGACGACTTATGGCGTAGAAATTGCGGGGCGCTACACGTTGAAGCAAACCGATTCGGGGCATTCATTTATGCTAAACGCACAGCTTTCTACCGTGCGTGCAAAAATTGAAGAAGATAATGGTACAAAACGTCTAGCCAGTGATGTCGCACCATATTCTGCGAGTACAGGTATCTCCTATAACTACCAACCTTGGCGAATTGCTACAAGTGTCAATTTAAATTACACCCCAGAATACACCCGTGCACTCAGTAATGAGCCATACAACCGCACCAGTAATGAACGTGTAAATATGGATATAAGTTTCACCAAACGATTTGAACAAAATTGGTCTGCATCCGTAAATGCACGTAATATTTTAAGTAGCGATTACAAAGAAGTATTACGTGATCAACGCACTGGCGCGCTTTACCAATCACGTATAAATGAAGCGATTCCAAGCTTTATGTTCACCGTCGAAAAGAAATTTTAAAGTTGTCAAGGCGCATAAATATGCTGCAAAAAAGCCGATACATTTGTGTCGGCTTTTTTTCTATTTAACATTTATTCTCTTATTTCTAAGCGAAGCGTTATTTTTCAATTTCTTTGAGTAATTTGGCTATTTTTAAAGTATGTTCTTTACGTCCAGTTTTTTCTAAAACTTTCAGTTCAATCCACCATAAATATTCAAAAATTTCTGATTCACTTGAATTGTCGCGTATCAATTTAAAGATATTCGGCAAGTAATCATCATATTCATCACGCATTGAAGGCATTCTTCGAATACCCAATGGATCCCATTCCTTCAACAATATCTTGTGTATCGCATGCAATAATTTTGCATCGGGATTTGGTTTTAAGTCCATATAATTTCCCTGGCATATATTTTTTTACTTTAAAAATCATTTATATGGGATTTTTTTATAGTTCAGAAAAAATTTATCTGTAGATTTCTGAAGTTTTCATCATACGCATCTAATAAGCGATTTCCATTGATTTTAAAAAAATATTTCCAACTACGCCATTTCTCAAATGACGAATCATGGTCTTTTTCGCATACTTTCATTGTCTTTTTACGGTAGAACACTTCCCTTTTTTATATTTCACGTTACATTCTTATTTCGTCCACTTGATTCTGTATCCGCATATGCACACTGCTCTTCCCGATACTATTTATGCAATTCAACACCTTGCTTTTGAAGACCTCGGCTCACTTGAAGATACATTTTATCAAATGGGCTATCGGGTACGGTATTTTGAAGCAGGTATTGATGACTTAAGCAAAGCCCTAGAATACAAAGGTCTCACTATTATTCTTGGCGGCCCAATTGGCGTTTATGAAACTGAAGATTATCCATTCTTACAACAAGAAATTGACTTACTAAAAGTACGTTTAGAAAATAATTTACCGACCTTAGGTATATGTTTAGGTGCTCAACTCATTGCACATGCACTTGGCGCAAAAGTCTATGCAGGACACGCCAAAGAAATCGGTTGGTCTCCACTCGATATTAAAGCCACACCCAACAATCCACTTGCTGTATTAGCAGATCATGCTGTACTGCACTGGCATGGCGATACCTTCGAACTTCCCTCACAAGCCACCTTATTAGCAAGTTCGGCTATTTATCCAAATCAAGCGTTCAGTGTTGGAAATAATATTTTAGCCTTACAATTCCATATTGAAGCTGAAGCTCATACGATGGAGAAATGGTTAATAGGTCATACTTGTGAATTACGTAAAGCAGACATTCATATTCCTAGCTTACGAAGAGATAATCAACAATATGCTGTGGCACTTGAAATGGTTGCTTCACGTGTCATTCAAAATTTTATTGGACAACTCAAGTACCAATAAGCGCTGTTATTTTCTATAGCTATGCCGTATAAAGATGAAATTTACCGCATACTCATATCTCATAAATGACATCTTTACTCAGCATTGCTCTCATTCATTTCTTTGCTTTGATTAGCCCAGGCCCTGACTTCTTTTTTGTTACCCAAAGTGCAATTCGTCAATCTCGCACGCATGCTCTATGCGCTGCCTTAGGTGTCTCTTTAAGTATTCTCGTTTGGTCAATTTGTGCAATTAGTGGATTGCATTTCTTATTCCAGAAAATTGCTTGGTTACAACAAGTACTCATGATTTTAGGTGGTTTGTATCTGCTTTATTTAGGGACACAATTACTTAAATCTGCTTTTGCAACCAAGGAAACCACCGCTACAGCAACCGAACTGAAGAAAACTACAAGCAAATCACATAAAAAATTGCTCTTACAGGGCTTCTTTACCAACATGGCAAATCCCAAAGCCTTGGTTTATTTCAGTAGTGTTTTTTCTATTGCCATTAGTACCGATGTTAGCCTTTTACAACAAAGTTCATTATTGGCTTTAGTATTTGTTGAAAGTCTAATTTGGTTTGCGGTTGTCGCTCTAGTCTTTTCTGCTCCAAAAATGACGGGCTATTATCAAAAGTTTAGCCAAAAAATCGATGCGATAACGGGCGGAATTTTTATTAGTTTTGGCTGTCTACTTATATTAAATCGTGACTAGTCACATTTTCGTGCGAATATCTATAGAGCCACATCCATAAAAAAAGCACCCAATTGGGTGCTTTATTATTTTTAGCTGAGGGAGTTGCTAAAAATTATTTTACAGCTGGTTGTGCAGCTGGCACTGATGCTTCAGTCGTAATGTTCACAGTGATTTTATCACCAACATTTGGTACGTAAGCACCTACACCAAATGCTGAACGATCAAACGAAGTTGTTGCATTAAAACCAACGGTTTCTGCTTTTGTCATCGGATGAACAGCTTGCTTGTTTAACACAGCATCCAATACCACTGGTTTAGTCACATTCTTAACAGTTAAGTTACCTGTGATTTTGTATTTATTCTTGCTGATTGCTTGTACTTTTGTACTTTTAAATGTGATATTTGGATATTTTTCTGCGTCAAAAAAATCTGCAGTTTTTAAATGATCATCTAACGCTTTCACGTTGGTATTTAAGCTTGCAAGTGGAATCGTTACATTTACAGATGAATTTGCAGGTTTTGCATTATCAACATTGATTGTGCCTTGAATGTCGCTAAAGTTCGCAGAAGGCGTTGAGAAACCGAAATGATTCCAAGTAAATACAGTTGCTGTATGCGTTGGGTCAATTTGATATGTGACAGGCTTAGCCATTGAAACAGTCGCTGCTGACACTACCGCCAGACCTAATGTTAATACTTTGAAGTTCATGTTCTTATCTCGCTTTAGAATACTGATTAGTCTATAGAATTTTAAACTGAAAACACTGTTAAAGATAAAACGATATGTTGCATCTTTAGAACGATAGATTTGTAAACCCTAAGTGTTTACCGCATTCCGCGCGCTCAATTGTTTGAGCTTTTTGGCCTATAAGCACACTAATCTACAAGACAGATTTACCATTTTCAAACACTTTAAATCAAACTAATTGCAACAATCTAAAGATATAACAATTATTTGGCATATATTTTCCTAATTTTAGGATACTATTGCTTATAATAAGCCCTTTTCTCCTTATTTATAATGACTAAAATAATTTCTTCATCTGTATAAATAAAGTTGAATTGTTATGTCAGAAAATTTACAAGCAATTGAAAAAGCAATCAGCACAAAACAACCTAAAGATGTTGTATTGGCCTTTTTACTTAACACCTCAAAAGAATTAGTTGCCAATGCTGCAGAAAAACTGGTCGCAGAAGATGCAATTTATACCTCTCTAAATTTTAACAACCCTGAACTTAAACAAATTGAACCATGGGCAGGTACTTCAACTGGCCGTGAAGTTTATGTATATACCTTCTCAAATGTTGGCACCTATTGGAATGTTGACGATTTTCAAGTTACAGATCTAATTGGCGAAGACGAAACTGTGGCCGTATTTGGTAAATTTACCTATACCTCTGTCATTGCCAAAAACACCTTCACATCTCCGTTTGCAATTAAAGCTACGGTAAAAGATGGCCTAATTACGTATTTTCAATTCTTAGAAGATACTTATGCTTCTGCCGCTTCATTCCGTGTTGAAGGTGAATGGACCATTCAACAAGATGCAGATAATTCAAAACGCTTTAATGTTTCAGCAAACTCATAATATTGAAGCTATAGAATTGATAAAGCCCTTACATTCGGGGCTTTATTTTTTGGGTATCTAAATCGCATTAAAGACGATATTGAATAAAGCCTGTTTTTCTCGCAATTTGATCATATAATTTTTGTGCTTGTTGATTGTCTTGATGTGTTAGCCAATACACGCGATCACATTTTCTCTGTTGGGTATATTCTTGCACAGCCTGAATTAAAGCCCGAGCAACACCTTTCCCTCGCGCGCTTTCCAGTGTAAATAAATCCTGCAAATAGGCATACGGTTGTACAGTCCAGCAGCTATCATGCTCAATCACATGTACCAACCCAACTGCTTGATTATCAATATAAGCCACAAAGCCATAAATGTGATCTTGCTGTGGGTCACTAAGCTTATGCCAAGTGTTTTTACTCACTTCTGCACTTAATTGCACCTGATAAAATTCTTGATAGCCTTGCCATAACGGTAACCAATCTGAATATTGAATACTACCTGATGAGAGTGCCTGAATATTTAACATAGTGATGATCGACTGTTTTAAATCTTATAGGCTTTTTTATAAACAATATACGCACATAAAAAAAGCTTTATTTCCTTCTAGAAACAAAGCTTTTTTAGCATTACATTCAAAAACTTAGAGCTTTTCAATCAAAATGCGATCAATCTGTTTTAAACCCGTGGTTTTTTCATGGTTTTTACGGCGTACTTTAATCAGTTTTTCTTCAGCCATATCCTGCAACAACAGCTCAACTGCAACCATTGCTTCTAATGGAAGGTCTTGACCAATCCACTTCTGCTCGCCTGCATCCATTAAAGTGATCTCATCACTGATTTGCTCATATAAACTCATCTCTATCTCACTTCTTCGTTTTGCCAATGTATGAATGAATCATTTACAGCAAAAATAAAAATCAGTGCTGTAAAGTTCAAAAATAAAAGACGCTCTCAATTGAGAGCGCCTTTTAAAGACTGTTAATAACAGGTATTAAGCTGTAATTTCTTTCACTGCTTCAACCACAGCTTCAGCAGTAATACCGAAGTGTTGGTACAAATCTTTTGCTGGAGCAGATTCGCCGTAAGTTGTCATACCAATGACACGACCATCTAAACCAACAAATTTCCACCAGTAATCCACATGCGCAGCTTCAACAGCAACACGTGCACGGATGTTAGATGGAAGAACCGCTTCACGGTAAGCTGCATCTTGTTTCACGAATTCTTCAGCACATGGCATAGATACCACACGTACGCCATCAAGTTGAGCGTAAGCATCCATTGCCAATGAAACTTCTGAACCAGTCGCAATAATGATTGCTTTCAATTCGCCTTTTTCTTTCGCAAGCACGTAACCACCTTTCGCTACGTCAGCAATTTGCTCAGCTGTACGAGTTTGGAATGGTAAGTTTTGACGAGAGAAAATTAACGCTGTAGGGCCTTCTGAACGAAGAAGTGCAGATTTCCAAGAAATAGACGCTTCTACAGTGTCACATGGACGCCAAGTGTTCAGGTTTGGTGTACCGCGTAAAGATGCAATTTGCTCTACAGGTTGGTGTGTAGGGCCATCTTCACCTAGACCAATTGAGTCATGTGTATAAACATGGATCACACGTTGTTTCATCAATGCAGACATACGTACTGCATTACGCGCATATTCCATGAACATTAAGAATGTTGCTACATAAGGAACGAAACCGCCATGCAGCGCTACACCATTCGCAATTGCAGTCATACCAAATTCACGTACACCGTAGTGTACGTAGTTACCCGCTGGATTAGATTCAACGCCTTCTGCACCTTTCCATAAAGTCAGGTTAGAACCTGCAAGATCAGCCGAACCGCCTAGAATTTCTGGAAGTTTTGGTGCAAATGCTTGAATGGCATTTTGGCTTGCTTTACGTGTCGCAATTGTTTCAGCTTTTTCATTTACTTCAGCAATATATGCATCTGCTTGAGCAACGAAATCAGCTGGTAATTCACCTGATAGACGACGTTTTAACTCAGCAGCTTCAGTTGGGTATTTCGCTGCATATGCTGCAAATACATCATTCCAAGCAGATTCTGATTGAGTACCTTTTGCTTTTGCATCCCAAGCTGCATAGACGTCAGCAGGAATTTCGAATGGACCTTCTGTCCAGCCCAAAGCTTCACGAGTTAAAGCAATTTCATCATTACCAAGCGGCGCACCATGGCAATCTTCTTTACCTTGTTTATTTGGTGAACCTAAACCAATAATCGTTTTGCAGATAATTAATGTCGGTTTAGCAGTTTCAGCTTTTGCTTCAACAGTTGCTGCACGGATTGCATCAGCATCATGACCATCAACTTTAAGCACTTGCCAACCGTAAGCTAGGAAACGCTGTTCTGTATCGTCAGAGAACCAACCTTCTACTTCACCATCAATTGAGATGCCGTTGTCGTCATAATAAACAACTAATTTACCTAGACCCAACGTACCCGCCAATGAACATGCTTCATGAGAAACACCTTCCATTAAGCAACCATCACCCAGGAAACAATAAGTGTTGTGATCAACGACTTTAATGTCATCTTTGTTGAATTGAGCCGCTAAAGTTTTTTCAGCAAGTGCAAAACCAACAGCGTTCGCAATACCTTGACCTAATGGACCAGTTGTTGTTTCGATACCAGGTGCATAGCCCAATTCTGGGTGGCCTGGAGTTTTAGAGTGTAATTGACGGAAAGATTTTAAATCTTCAATTGAAAGGTCATAACCAGTTAAGTGCAATAACGCATATTGCAACATAGAGCCATGGCCGTTAGACAATACAAAACGGTCACGGTTTGCCCATTGTGGGTTTGCAGGGTTATGGTTTAAAAATTCACGCCATACCACATCAGCAATATCTGCCATCCCCATTGGAGCACCTGGATGTCCTGAATTTGCTTTTTGCACAGCATCCATTGCCAATACACGAATTGCGTTTGCAATACGACGTTCGTTAAGCGGGGTTGTCATAGGTCAGAGTCCAAACAAATGGTTTAAAAGAGTAAGATGAATAAGAATTCAAAGATGGGCATATTGTCTTAAAAAAAGCGGAATGGGTAAAGCCTAATGGGCAATATTTCGCTAATTATTCCAGCTCCACCTGTATTTTGGGCGCTTATTGGTCAATTTCAAGTCTGCAATCGCCGTTTGTTTTATAAACAGTGTCACTTTGATGTGACCAAACAATGACATGATATTGCCATCTAATCGTTTTAATCACCTTTAAAACACCGACCTCTTTATATTTAAAGTATTGATAATCCCCTACTTCATAGTTAATTTTTTTTGTTATTAGATTCTTTTTTGCTAATATGGTAAAAAGCATTGTGAATTTTATTCAGCTAATGCTTTTCAACCTGAATAAGTAAATTTTTAATTGGAAATAAAGCAGTTCAAAACTTAAATTCCTGTACACGTTACAGGTAAATTACGCTGAGCAATATCATCAGATTGACAATTCCAAGCACCATTTAAACCATCAGGAATACTAAAATAAATGCGCTTCGAGCGTAGCGCTAAATTTACCTCTGTCGCTTTAAAAGTAAAAATAACTGAACAGTTCCCTGAAATATCCGCTATCTGACTGTTGGCGATGTATTTGGTCGTGATATGTTCATTAACGGCTGCATCAAGTTCTGCACAACTGAGTTCATCTGAATATTGCTCAATTAATTTTAATTTATACGGTGACAACATCGTCAGTACTTCTGACACCTGTGCACGAGCTACATAAACGTTATAGGACACAGTTGCTATCGCAGCTAAAATACCAATAATTGCAACAACGATCATGATTTCAATCAATGTAAATCCAGCTTGCTTCATCATGTTTCCCCTTAACATGTAAAGAAACTACGCAATATATGTACCAAGTCACAAATACCCATATTTACATCACTTGTTGAATTGCTAACCGACAAATAAATGATTGTTTTACCGCATCTATGGCAATTTATGACAATAATTATTCCTTTGAAATTGATTTTTATATCAATATTTTTTAAATACTTTAGTTTCACCTAAAACAAAAAATCTACTTTCAAATTCAGTTAATCTTTTTCTTCTTAATCCATATTTATCTATTTTCCCTATAACTCAAATATGAAAAACCTAAATAAGCGTGTCATATCAATTTTTTAGATGGTTATATCAATTAAAAAGTCATTGAAATGAATTAATTTCATCCATTTTGGTCATGTTAAGCTAGTCCTCAAGCCAATCTCGATGTAACATATTGCGTCTTTAAATTTAACTGTGATAGGACTTATGCGCGAGTACGCTGTATTTACCTCGGAATCTGTAAGCGAAGGCCATCCTGATAAAATGGCTGACCAAATCAGCGATGCTATTTTGGATGCTATTTTAAAAGAAGACCCATATGCGCGGGTTGCTTGTGAAACGCTTGTAAAAACGGGTGCGGTTGTACTTGCCGGTGAAATCACAACAACTGCAAATGTCGATTTTGAAGCGATTGTTCGTAATACCGTAAATGGTATTGGATATCATCACTCTGATCTTGGCTTTGATGGTTCAACATGTGCCGTGATTAACATGATTGGTAAACAATCTCCTGAAATTGCTCAGGGCGTTGACCGTCAAAAACCTGAAGATCAAGGTGCAGGTGACCAAGGCTTAATGTTTGGTTATGCTAGCCGTGAAACTGATGTGCTGATGCCAGCTCCAATTTCATACGCGCATCGCTTAATGGAAAAACAAGCTGAACTACGTAAACAAGGTAAATTGGCTTGGTTACGTCCAGATGCTAAAAGCCAAGTCACTTTTGCTTATGAAAATGGCAAACCTGTTCGCTTAGATGCTGTTGTACTTTCAACACAACACGACCCGAAAATTACTCAAGCTCAACTTAAAGAAGCAGTAATTGAAGAAATCGTGAAAAAAGTGATCCCTGCTGAAATGTTCCATGCAGACACTAAATTCCATATCAACCCAACAGGCATGTTCGTGATCGGCGGACCTGTAGGTGACTGTGGTTTAACTGGCCGTAAAATCATTGTAGACACTTACGGTGGTATGGCACGTCATGGTGGCGGTGCTTTCTCTGGTAAAGATCCATCTAAAGTTGACCGTTCTGCAGCTTATGCAGGCCGTTATGTAGCCAAAAATATTGTCGCTGCTGGTCTCGCAGACAAATGTGAAATTCAAGTGTCTTATGCCATTGGTGTTGCTGAACCTACTTCAATTTCAATCAATACTTTCAACACTGCAAAAGTGTCTGAAGATTTGATCATTGCACTAGTACGTGAACATTTTGACTTACGTCCATACGGTATTACTCGTATGCTTGACCTTATTCAACCAATGTACCAACAAACAGCTGCTTATGGTCACTTTGGTCGCGAAGGTTCAGATACTGCATTTACATGGGAAAAAACTGACAAAGTGGAAGCGCTTAAAGCTTCAGCTGGTCTTTAATCATTTTTGATTAATTCCTTAAAAAAAGCCTGCATTCATTGCAGGCTTTTTTATAAGCTAAACCATAAATATAAATTATTATGACAAAAGATAAACTTAGCTTATTCATAAAAAGCTAAAATAAATAAAGAAAACGCCGATGCCTTTCCCCTTAGAATATAAATTTATTACGGCAATCAAAAGTCGATTAGGATTTAAATTTCTAAAAAAAATAAAGTCAAAATGCAAATTGATAACGGTGTTAAAATCTACATTGATATTTTCGACTCAGAGCACAAATATGATGAGGACGATATTGAAGCGTGGTGGCGACTTCCATTTCAAGACGTTAGTGATATCAAAAAATTAAACGGACAATTGATCACCTTAGCGCTGAGCTTCAATCTATTCGCGAAATAGGTAGTTTCCCTGAGAGCTTTCTTGCCATCGTACATAAAAGCGCTAGCCACTCTTTATTATTACAAGATGAAGATGGCGTCAATTTAGGTGAAGAAATTTACATATGGCACCATGATGATGAAATGATCAATTACATTACTGCTTCCATCGAAGACTTGATGTAAACAATTTTTTGAGATTAAGATTTAAATAATAATTTTTACTCAAAAATTAGCTTGATAAAAATTACACTAAATCAACAATTTTTGATCGATTTTTGAATATTTTTTCAGCTAATATAAATTCAGCCCATGCTACGGGCATAACAAAAATAGGAACGATCAAAATGAATAAATTACTTGTTGCTTTAGGTTTAGCTGCAACTGTTGCTCTTGTTGGCTGTAACAAAGATAAAGCCCCGGAAACGGGTGCGACTACAGGCGAACACCTAGAAAATGCAGCTGACCAAGCAGGCCATGATATTGCAAATGCAACTTCTGAAGCTACAACAGCGACTGCAGAAGCAGTGGATAATGCTGCAACTGCTACAGCAGTAGCAACTGAAAATGCTGCGGATGCAACAGCTCAAGCTGCTCACGATACAAAAGAAGCTGCGAAAGACGTAACTGCTGAAGCAGCTGGTGCTGTTGAGCAAGGTGCGGCAAATGTGAAAGAGAAAGCTCAACAATAATTGTTGCGTGATAAAAAGGCTCCTGGACTGGAGCTTTTTTATTGCCTATACAATCGTAAAAAACTAAATTAATCGAATTACCTACTTGCAGAATGCAAATCGACACGTCACCCTATAAAGGTAAACCATAAGATTTTAATTAGAGAAAATAATGTCTTATTCACACCATACTGAAAAACACTATATTGAAAGAACGGGTTGGTTACGTGCATCTGTACTGGGTGCCAATGATGGCATTATTTCCGTCACAAGCTTAATTATGGGTATGGCTGCGAGTGGTGCATCGAGCCATACCCTATTGATTACCTGTATCGCGGGATTAATATCTGGCGCCACATCAATGGCAGCTGGTGAATATATTTCTGTAAAATCTCAAGAAGATGTCGAAAAGGCAGATTTACACATGGAGCATAAAGAACTCCAAAAAAATCCTGATCTCGAACTCAAAGAATTAACTCAAATTTATATTGCACGTGGTTTAGAACCACAACTGGCGCATGAAGTTGCAATTCAACTGACTGCACATGATGCACTTGCAGCTCATGCACGTGATGAAATAGGCATCCATGACAATACAGCAGCCAAGCCTATTCAAGCAGCTTTATCATCGGCACTTGCCTTTTCAGTTGGTGCGCTATTTCCAATGGTCGCTATTTTAATTAGTGCGGATCAACATATCGAAAAAGCTGTAATGGCCGTTGGTGTCATTTCATTAGCATTATTAGGTGCTTTGGCCAGCTATGCAGCTGGTACGTCTATCTGGAAAGGTAGTGTTCGTGTTGCATTATGGGGTATTGCTGCGATGCTGTTCTCAAGTTGGATCGGTTCGTTGTTTAATGTAAATCCAATTTAGATGAGTGTGAGTCCAATTTAGAAATTGGGCTCTAATGAAATTCTTTTAAATATCATAACATATAAGTAAATTTGATTATTTAAATCAATTTTACAGAGCTTTTTTTGCCTTTTTTTTAATCAGTATTGGTTTTTACAATATATAAAAACTTTAGAATAGACACACTTTAAATCAATATTCCTCCTCCCATGTCTGTTTTAGCTGAGCCAGCAAACCGATCAAACACCTCGGTTTGGGTGGCATTTGTTTTATTAATTTTAGGCACTATCGGTGCTTATTACGTCGTTGGTATTAACCAAGCATTGTTATTTTTAATTGGTGGTGCTCTAGGTATGACGTTATATCATGCCTCTTTTGGATTCACCTCTAGTTGGCGTGTGTTCATTAAAGAGCGCCGTGGTCGTGGACTCCGCGCACAAATGATTATGCTTGCACTCGCTGTTTTACTATTTTTCCCTGCCTTGGGTGCAGGTGAATTATTTGGTAATCCTGTTAAAGGCAACGTAAATCCTGTGTCTATGTCCGTGATGATTGGCGCCTTTATCTTTGGTATTGGTATGCAATTGGGCGGTGGCTGTGCATCAGGTACGCTTTATACTGTGGGTGCTGGTAGTGCGCGCATGATTGTGACCTTGTTCTTCTTCTGTACGGGTTCACTTATCGCGACTTCACATATTCAATGGTGGTTTGATTTACCACACTTTGAACCAATTTCTTTGGTAAAAAGTTTCGGAGTCGTGCCAGCTTTATTACTCAATTTCGTTCTATTTGCTGTTATTGCAGCAGCAACAGTTTACTTTGAGAAAAAACGTCACGGCAGTCTCGAAGTTGAACCACAAAGTACAAATCAAGGTTGGAAACGCTTTCTGCGTGGCCCATGGCCTTTGGTTTGGGGTGGCATCATCTTAACTTTACTTAACTTTGCAACCTTGGCGCTGGCTGGCCGCCCATGGGGTGTAACCTCAGCACTGGCTGTTTGGGCTGCTAAGTCTGCAAATGTCATGGGTATTGATGTTGCATCTTGGGCATATTGGCAGCAACCTGCCAATGCTAAAGCACTGACTGAATCTTTATGGTTTGATATAACATCGATGATGAACTTCGGCATCATGTTAGGCGCACTACTTGCAGCTAGCCTTGCTGGTAAGTTTGCACCCAACTTTAATATTCCAAAACGCTCGCTCATGGCAGCAGTGATTGGTGGTTTATTACTCGGTTATGGTGCACGTTTAGCTTACGGTTGCAACATTGGTGCATATTTCAGTGGTATTGCATCCGGCAGCTTACACGGCTGGTTATGGCTTGTATTTGCATTCATTGGTAATGGTATTGGGGTCAAGCTGCGCCCAATCTTCTTCCCTGGTGAACGCCCTCAACCTGAAAAATTAACTGGTTGCTAATTTCATATTCACAAAAAAAATCCCCTCTATTGAGGGGATTTTTTAATTACTAAGTGCTGCTTTTAAATTACAGCCATATTGCATGGTCTCTTGCGCCTGCTTATAGGTGGTATAACGATTGATAATAAAATCATAAAATTGATCAGCATTAGAAAAAACTTGTGACCAATCCTCCTGCCCTGCATTCGGCAGTTTCAAATCTTTCACCATAGCTAAATTAAAATGTCCAAGTCGATACATTTCAGCGAAATGTCCATTCATTACATTGCAATAAGCTACTTTGGATGACTTCAATGCGGTATTCGCTACAAAATGCTGGTTCAATGTTTTTAAGTTTGTCACATCTAAAGCAGATTGATCTGAAAATGCCAAACTTTCCATTTTTTTAAGCTGAGCAAAATCATTGGCAAACTTTTGATTTAATTGCTCAAATCGCTGTTGCAAAGTTGTAGCATCTGCCACTTGATAACTCTGAGAATTTACAGCTGACTTTTCTTGCTCATTGGCAGAGCAAGCACTGAGCATAACCGCAGTCAACACTGTCGATGCAAGAAACAATTTCATCAAGGTCTCACTTAAAACATTCTAAAGCGCAGCCATTATGCCTGAAAAACCAACTAAAGGGTTTTCTCATTCATATAACGCCAATAGCGCCGTGGCACATATTGCACATGTAATTTCATATTTCGGCGAGCCTCAATATTGACGCTACGGAAGTAATCCTTCCAAAGCTGATCATACAAGACTTCTTCATCATCCAGTTCAATACAAAAAGATTGACTATGCCCACTCGCAGTTTGACGATCTATTGCTCCTGCATCCATCTGTACTTGATGAACTTTATGCAAATCATAATAGATACCAAAATTGCGCTTTTCATCGTATATAAGCCAGCGTTGATCTTGATAACGTGCTTTAAAATGTCGTTCGATAATGGGTAAAACATTAAAATCAGGTGAAACCAAACTTATGAATAAACCATCCTGACATTTTTTAAAGCGAACAAAGGCTTCCATCCTATGCTTTTCACGCCCTACTTGCTTCGCCCACTGGCTCATTCCCAATACATCGGCATGGCCATAATTTTTAGACACATCACGCTGCTGCTGAAACACATAGATCGCAAAATTAAAACAATGTTGAAAAGCCTGTTGCTGCTCTGACAAAAAGGCATAATAAAACTGCTTCAAAGCACTATCCGAAGCTTTTAATTTTAATCCCTGCCAAACCCGCTGCGCGTGTTCATCATTACTAGCAACATCAATCTCTGCAAATAAACCCGTTTGCACATTTGCATCAGTAGAAACCTGCACATCAAATTCTTTAAATTGAAAAGCACGAAATATACAGCTAAGTAATCCAGTCATGGTGCCATCAAAAATATAAATACTCATGACTACGGACTAAAACCCTAAGCTCAATTGTGGGCTAATTTGTTGGGTATATTTAGATTGACCACTTTGCAAAATTTGCTGTCGAATTTGATATGGCAGCTGCTCACGAATAAATTTTGGAGAATCTTCACAGCGAATAAAATGCTGTGCCCTGTTATAGGACACCCCCATACGCTTTAACTGATCAATTTGAATTTTACCAAAGCGACGTGCTTGAACAATTTTCTTAGCCGAACGCACACCAATACCCGGCACACGTAATATCATTTGATATTCAGCACGATTAATATCTACTGGAAATTGCTCAGGATGGCGCAGTGCCCAACCAAGTTTTGGGTCAATATCCAATTCTAAATTAGGATGTTCTTCATCAACCAATTCATCGGCAGCAAAACCATAAAAGCGCATGAGCCAATCACTTTGATATAAGCGGTTCTCGCGTAACAAAGGTGGTGCGGAACCGACAGCAGGAAGTGCACGTTCATTTTCATTAATTGGAATATAGCCCGAGTAATACACCCGCTTCAGCTTAAACTCTTTGTAATGATGATCGGCCATCAATATGACATCGCGGTCAGACTCTTGATGCGCCCCAACCACCATTTGTGTGGTCTGTCCAGCTGGAACAAACTTCGGTACTGAGCGAATTATTTTCCGTTCGTCTTTCAATTCAATCAACCGATCTCGCACAATACCTAAATCTTTTTGCACTTCAGCATGGTTTTTTTCTGGAGCAAATTGTTGTAAACCGGCTTCAGTTGGCATTTCTAAGTTAATGCTCATACGGTCAACATATAAACCGGCTTCTGTAATAATTTCTTGTGAAGCACCCGGAATGGTTTTGAGGTGAATATAGCCATTAAAGTTTTCTTCTAAACGCAGCTTTTTCACCACTTGCAACATACGCTCCATGGTGTAATCCGCTGATTTAAAAATACCAGAGCTTAGAAATAGCCCTTCAATATAATTGCGGCGATAAAAGTTCATGGTGAGATCAACCACTTCTTGCACCGTAAACGCCGCACGTTTGACATCATTACTGCGCCGCGATACACAATAGGCACAATCAAAAATACACACATTAGAAAATAATATTTTGAGTAAGGATACGCAGCGACCATCTTCGGTATAACTGTGACAAATACCATTACCAGTATTGCCTAAACCTTTGTCTTTATTTTGGCGTTTGCTACCACTTGAAGAACAAGAAACATCATATTTGGCAGCATCAGCTAAAATTTGCAGTTTTTCACGGATACGATCAGACATGGGGAGAATACAATTGATTAAATACGATTCTATTTTAATATTTAGATTTCTATTGAATATGTCATTCATCAACTCTACGACATGAGATGTCGCTGTATTTGTAAGTCGATCGCCGTTGAAAGACCATCATTTAAAAATGAAATAACGAATATTATTTGCTTAATTTTTTAAGCTTGGGCAAAGTAAATAAAGTAACTGGAGTATGCACATGACTTTACTAGAAAAACTTGGCATTAAGCACCCAATTTTACTTGCCCCAATGGCTGGTGTTTCCACACCTGAACTTGCAGCAGAAGTCTCTAACCAAGGTGGGTTAGGTTCTCTTGGGTTAGGCGCAAGCAGTGTAGAGAATGCACGAAAACAAATTTTGCAAACTCAGGAACTCACGGATCAACCCTTTCAGGTCAATTTCTTTTGTCATGATAGTGTCGAGTTGGATGAACAAGTAGCAGCACAATGGATCTTACAATTCAATTCACTTTTCACTGAGTTTGATGCAGCAGCGCCTGAAGCATTAAATTGCATATATCCAAGTTTTAAAGACGATGACCACTTTTTAAATTTAGTCTTGGAAACATGTCCCAAAGCTGTCAGCTTTCATTTTGGCATACCACACCCACATCAGATTCAAGCCCTAAAACAAGCTGGTATCGTTACAATGGTTTCAGCAACAAATTTGGCTGAAGCAAAACTGATTGAAGCTGCGGGCATTGATATTGTCATTGCTCAAGGGGTTGAAGCTGGCGGGCATCGCGGCATTTTCAATGAAAGCTTTGATAGCAGTGTAAAAACACGTGATTTAGTACAACTGTTAAAACAACATATACAGTGTCCAATCATTGCTGCTGGCGGCATTATGAATGGTCATCAAGCATATAACCTCATGGAACTCGGCGCCGATGCTGTTCAACTCGGTACAGCTTTTGTTCAATGTAAAACATCAAATGCGAATGAGGCTTATCGTAAAGCACTGTTTGATGCCCCGATTACACAAATTACAGCGAGCATTTCTGGACGACCAGCCCGTGGCATTATTAATAACTGGCATACCGATGTTGATACTCCTACGCGCCCTACAGTTCCACCTTATCCATATACGTATGACTTAGGCAAACAGCTACATGCTGCTGCAAGCAAAAAAGGCATACAGGGTTATGGTGCTTTTTGGGCAGGAACAAATGTATCGCAAATCCGTGAATTAGAAGCACCTGACCTCATTAATCAACTGATTTTAGAAATGCGTTTTAATTAAAGCAAAATTTAGCTTTTATACAACTACACAAATGCAAAAAGCCCTCATCATTTTGAGGGCCTTTTGCATCGTAGAATCAGGATTTTCATTTATTTAGTTTCAAGCAAATTCACTTGCTCCACTTGAACATCACTCATGATTTCACCATGTTCTAGCAAGTTATTAAAATAGTTTTCAACCACTTTGTATTGATCTGCTGTCGATTCAACCTTATACATGTTTTGGCGAAATTCATTACTAGAACGCAAACCTTTGGTATACCAAGCAATATGTTTACGAGAAATACGGCAACCCGAATACTCACCATAAAACTCGTACAATTCAGATAAATGCCCCAACAATACATCGCGAACTTCAATTATGGTCGGTGCAGCCAAATGTTCACCTGTTGTTAAATAATGCGCAATTTCACGGAAAATCCAAGGTCGACCTTGAGCAGCACGGCCAATCATCACAGCATCCGCGCCTGTATAATCTAAAACGTACTTGGCTTTTTCAGGAGTATCAATATCTCCATTGGCAATAACGGGGATATTAATAAATGACTTTACGTCTTTAATTAAACTATAACGTGCAGTATTTAAATACATATCTTCACGTGTACGACCATGTAATGCCAAAGCTGCAATGCCCGCTTCTTCAGCACGTTTCGCCACACGCATAATATTTTCATGACCATTTAAATAGCCAAGACGGGTTTTTAAACTAACAGGAACATCTACGGCTGCCACAACAGTATCGAGGATACGTGCAACGAGATCCTCATCTTTCAATAAAGCAGAACCAGCTAATTTATTACAGACTTTCTTCGCTGGGCAGCCCATATTAATATCAACAATCTGAGCACCATTCGCTACTTGATAACGTGCAGCTTCTGCTAATTCATGCGGATCTGAACCAGCAATTTGTGCAGAAATTGGTGCAATTTCTCCATCAAAATTCGCACGATATAAGCTTTTTTTACTCATGCGCAGTGTTTTGTCTGCAGTCATCATTTCACTGACCGCATGACCTGCACCAAAATATTTACACAAGGTTCGAAATGGTCGATCAGTTACGCCTGCCATGGGAGCAACCCATAACTTTCTTTCGATTGGACGATCGAATAGTTCTTGAATGACGTTATGTTGACTCAAAGCTTAAACCTCGTAAATATCTCGTAGTTATGACTTCAATTAACCCTTCATATAAATAAAACCATGGGAACTGACTTAGCTATAAGCAATTCCACATTACTAATTCATATCATTGGGTTAAATTGCTAGAGCGCTTCATGCCCTTTATTAAGAGTAAATAAAACTCTAGGAAAATTGAAATAGGAGAGAAAAATATGCCGTTAGTTTAGTGTCTTTAACACTAAATTTCTATGCATTTAGTTTTGTATCGACTCGATCTTATTGAATTAAGCCTTTTATACCGCAAAACAAAATGATCAATATTTTCTTGATGAAAACTTTTATACTGAAGTTCAAAGCGGGATCTACATAAAGTATTGGAAAATGATATTTAACATGCATATAAAATTATTGAGTTTAGTCGTTGTGTCTTCTGCATTAGTTGGCTGCCAAAAACCGACTGAAGATGCAAATGCAGAATCAATAAGCCCAAATCATCATAGTAGAAATGCCCAGTTAGACACACCTCAACAACGTTTTGCTCATGCAGATGAAAAAATCAGTCACTATCTGGATCAATTAGATTCAGCAAATACGACTTTAGATGTGAAACAACAAGTCTTATGTATCGATTATCCAAATGAATATAAAAACAACTACATACCGGCCATGTTAGAAATTGCTCCACAGGAATACACAACTGAAAAAATGCTGAATGATTTGCACATTTCACAAGATTATTATGCTAAGAAACTCTCCATCCAATGCCCGAAGTAATTGTTTTAGGATTTCATCAATCGTTCATAATAAGCGTTTAAATTATGAATCAAGCGATTAAATCACTCCGTCGCTGCAATAACAAAGTAAAATCCGCTACCCGATTTATTTTCGGGTTTTCTTTTTTCAAGACTGGTTCTAATTGGATCAAAGCGATTACTGTTTTCATCAAGCAATGCCTAATAAAAAAGCCATGTTCAATAAAAGTGATGTAGTTCTAATAATTTTAATTTTATGATAAATAACAACTTTGAATGATACAGAGTTGCCACAGAAGGCTTTAGTATAATTACACTTTTCTCATGATTTATTCATTAAATTACCACCTCCAATTAAATGAACGATGATGAATTAATGAAAACTTTAAACAAAGTACTTTTCGCTACTCTTATTTCTGCTGCTGCTGCAACTACATTCGCTGCTGAAGAACAAAAAGTTGAAGTTGCTGCAACTGAATCTGCGGCATCTGAAGTTCAAACTGCTGAAACAACTCAAGAAGCAGTTGAAGTGAGTGCTGCATCTGAAGCAGCTGCAAAATAATCTATATTTTGCTAAAAGCCCACATTATAGTGGGCTTTTTTTGCTTGAATTATTTGATTTTCATCCGTTGAATTTGCCGCTCACGACGATATAAACCTAAAATCTCTTTACGTTGATGAATTTCATCTTCTGAGAAATTAAGTACATTCATCAGCTGTGCAAGTGGGATTGTCGAATTTTCAATTAAGTAATAATCCTGCTCTGTTGTCCACTGCACATCAAGCTGGTTTTTCAATTTAGATCGTTCATATTTACGCATGAATGCATTATAACAAATGTGCGCGTAAATCAGACTGCAAAAAGCCCACCGAAGTGAGCTCATAACCTTTGACTAAACCTATAGCAGAAAATATTACAGATTTTCATCCTTTGTAATCATGACTGAGGTTAAAATCGGCACACCAAAACAAGGAAGTAACAATAAAATCCAATATTCCACCATTGGTTTATCAAAACCTATGTTGATTATGAGTGCTCCAACAACCATCACCAAAGCAATACATGCAAAGAAAATACTGAAAAACTTTGCTGGCATATTTAATCCCCTTAAAAAATTATGGTTTTATTCAGTATATACCTTCAATTTTCATAATTAAAAAAATAATAGATTGAATTAATCATATAAGAATCTGAATTTGGTTATTATTTCCCATCATCAAATCCAATCACTTTGTTTTTACTCGAGTTATACGCTAAAAACATATTGACAGTACCCAACGAGGCATATACATAATAATTCATCAATTTTGTCATGTACATAGTATACTGCCCGTGCCTCTTTCCCCTTATGTGGCTGACGTTTCTGGAAGATATGAACAAAACCTTTTCTGCAGCTTTTTGCTTTAAATCAATGTCTATACTGGCTTTATCTATAAGCTTAAGCGCTTGTGGAAATGGTTCATGGTGGTCGAAAGATGAACCGACCATGGAAGCTGAACAAATTAAAAAAGCCATTCCACCTCGTGTAAACGAGCGCCAATCATGGGCCAATGATATTTACGATATTAGTGATCAGTTAGGTATTCCCACCACGAAAAAAAATGTTTGTACTATTGTTGCTGTAGTTGATCAAGAGTCAAACTTCGTGGCTGACCCGCATGTGCCGGGTTTAGGTGAAAAAGCGGTGAAAGAAGTTCAGGGCCGACTTGAAGAAAAGTTTAAAGATAAATTAGGTGATGGTATTGGTGGTACGGTTGCAGGTTATTTCCAAGATGTCCTTAAAAATCAGCCTAGCCCAGAAGACAACTATTTAAGTCAAATGCGTCGCGTGCAAACGGAACGCGAACTTGATGAGCTATATCGTGAAATCTTCGATTACATGTCCAAGCACTATCATGTTAGTGCGCTGACTGGTGCAGCTAAACTCGTTGGTCAAGATATTGGGGAAAAATTAAACCCTATTACTACCTTAGGTTCAATGCAAGTTCATATTGGTTATGCCAAAGATCATAAACGTCAAGGTGGCAATATTGCAGAACTTCGTACTGACATGTATACCCAATATGGCGGGTTATATTATGGTATACACCGCCTTATGATGTATCCGGCTGAATATGATAAGCCAATCTATCGCTTTGCTGACTATAACTCTGGCCGTTATTCAAGTCGTAATGCCGCGTTCCAAAGTATGTTAAATGACTTAACACCTGCAGAGCTAAGCTTGGATGGTGACTTACTTTTGTATAGCAAAGACGGTTCACCTCGAGCAGCGAAAAGCCAATCTGAGACAGCACTCATTGCTGTATTTGCAGAAAATAATGTGATTGCCACACCACGTCAAATTCGTTCAGACTTGAAAAAAGAAAAGGATGAAAATTTTGAAGGTACACTCACATATAAAGCGGTAAAAAAACTTTATCAAGAAAAAACAGGTAAAGAACCCTTCTATGCAATGATGCCAGAAGTGGTCATTTCGGGACCTAAATTAAGCCGTGATTACAACACCAATTGGTTTGCAACTCGTGTCGATGGACGTTATCAAACATGCATGCGCCGCATCAAAAACCTAAAGCTCTAGCTCTCTTTGACTTTGATGGTACCCTGTGCAAAACCGACAGTTTTACAGGGTTCATCTTCCATTCTCTCTCTAAACGCCATATTGTGCGCCAAGGCATCAAGCTCTTACCATGGATACAGGGTTATTACTTAAACCTTTATCCTGCGCACGCCATGCGTCCAAAACTTTATGCCGCAATGTTTAAGCAAGCGGATCAACAACATATTTTAAGCCAGGCTGAAGTCTATGCTGAAACGCTTATGTCTAAACTTAACCCCGAATTATATAAACAGCTTCAGCAACATCAACAACTCGGCCATGATGTCGCTTTAGTGTCTGCGTCTGTTGATTTATATTTAAAACCCATAGCAAAAAAACTCGGTGTGAAATTAATTTGTACGGAAACAGATAGCCATGATCGTAAATTAACAGGTAAATATCACACACTGGACTGTAGTGGAGAGCAAAAGAAAATTCGTATATTGCAACATTTTAATGTGCAAGATTATGAGTGTATTTATGCCTATGGCAATAGTGATGAAGACTTAGCGATGTTTGAATTAGCAACCCATTTTTTTATGAATGGCCATGATAATACTCTACCTGAACTCACCTAAAACAGAGCATTCTACTTGGTTTTTTTAATTTGATTAAATAATCAATATTGTAAAATTAAGCTGTTCTAAACTATAAATAATTTCATACAATTAGCCTTTTCAATCATTCATATTCTGTGTTATTTTTCACAATAATTACAATTAATGCGGTCCAACATTACAAGCCGGAATAGAATATGAATCAATTCAATCCACCAAAATATGTAAAAGGCCTCAACATCAAATTCGGTGAGAATCCGTTTGTATTACTCGCACAGTTTGCCTTCTCTGCCACACGCCAGATGTGGAGTAAAGAAGAAATTGAAGTGGTAATTCGCATGGCGAAAAATGGAAATTACATGAATTTGATCAAAATCCTTCGACTGCACATTAAAAAATAATGTTACTCAGCCAACGCCCTCCTCTTCATAAAAAAAGCCATGCAAATGCATGGCTTTTTTTATTCCAATTCATATTATTTTTTAAACGGGAATGCATATTTCACAATACGTTTAATTACGCTGCCATATTGTTTCACAAGGCTCGCGTTATTGTAGTTCAAACCATACTTTTCACATACAGCTTGCACTTTTGGTGCCATCTGACGGTAACGGCGTGCAGGAACATCAGGGTATAAATGGTGTTCAATCTGATGACTCAAATGCCCTGTTAGAATATGAAAAGCTTCAGAACCAGTCAGGTTTGAAGAACCACGAATTTGACGCATATACCAATGACCGCGGCTTTCATTTTCAAGTACTTTTTTTGGGAACACTTCAACATCTTTAGTGAAATGACCACAGAAAATGATACTGAATGTCCAAATATTACGTAAGCCATTTGCCACTAAATTACCGGTGAATACGGGTAATGCTGCAGGCCCAGCGATCAATGGGAAAAAAACATAATCTTTAAACAGTTGTTTGCCAATTTTTGCTTGCATTGGCTTCCATTCTGCTTTGGTCTGTTCTTTAGTTTTACGGCCTTTGAAATATTTACCCAATTCTAGGTTTTGAATCGCGACGCCCCATTGGAAAAGCAAGCAAAATGGAATGCTGTAGATTGGCTGTAATAAATAGCCCGGCTTCCAACGCTGCTCAGGGAATAAACGAACCAGACCATAACCAATATCATCATCCATCCCTTTAATATTGGTATAGGTATGATGCTTAAAGTTATGCGTTTGACGCCAGTTATCCGCTGTACCGACAATATCCCATTCGTAAGTCTGGCCATTGAGCTTCGGATCATTCATCCAGTCATATTGACCGTGCATCACATTATGGCCAAGTTCCATATTTTCCATGATTTTGGCAAAACCAAGTAAACCTGTACCGAGTACCCAAGCTGGTGGGAACCATCCTGCAAACAGTAATGCACGACCAGCCATAGACGAATAGCGAATCGTAGAATATACACGACGAATATACTTCGCGTCTTTTTCACCTAAATCATCAAGTACTTCTTGCTTAATCGCATCCAACTCACGGGCAAGTTCATCAAGTTGAGTTTGAGTTAATTCACGGTTTTTAGGATTTTTAAAATATTCAATTTTTACAGGCATGTTCATAGTTTTACTACCTTATAAATCAATAACTAAATCAGTCTGTGCTGAATTGACACAAATTTTTAATAAATTACCCGGTTCAGTATTTCGGCTACCGTTCACCAAGTTTTTGGTTGAACCTTCGACTTTATTGCAAGCACATTTATTACAAATACCCATACGGCAACCGTGGTTCGGCTTAATATTTTGTTGTTCCAAGCTAGACAAAATTGACTGCCCTTTTGGAATACTGACTGTTTTATTGGACTGAGTTAATGTGATATTCACAAAACCCACTTCATCGTTATCTACAGCACTCATACTAAATGCTTCACTCATAAAGCATTGCGCACTAGAACATAGCTGTTCTGCTTGGGTTACAAAGCCTGAAGGGCCACATGCATATATCGTACTCGCGCCAAGGTTTTCAATTTGTGCTATATGCGATGCACCTAAACGTGCATCCGCTTGCGCTTCTTGAGTAAAAAATATTTGAAATTTAAAATTAGGATACTGCGCAGCTAATTCATCAAAACGCGCTTTGAAAGCCGCATCTGCATGACGCTTAACCCAGTAAAGCAATTGAATTGGTTGTTCCGACATGTCTTTGGTCTGACTTAATGCTTTAAGCAAACTAAGCATTGGTGTAATGCCACTGCCAGCCGCCAACAAAATCAGTGGACTACGAGTTGATGGAAGTTTCATCTCACCAAACGGCTGTCCAAACTCGATAATGTCACCTACTTGTGTTTTTTCAACCAAATATGAACTAACAATACCCGCATCAACTTTTTTTACGCTCAGTAAAACGTGTTGTGCATCAAGCTGCGTCAAACTATAAGTACGTTCATAGCGGATACCATTAACCCGAATAAATACAGGATGATGTTGACCAGCTTGTCCAAATTTAAATAAGCGATTGATCTGAATGGTAAAACTTACCATGTCATTCGCTGCATTTTCTTTTTGAACAACTTTACCGAGGGCTTGACTGCCCGACCATAAAGGATTGAATTTCTGTAGCCAAAAATTTACTGCATTTACATCTACCACACTGTCTTTCAGTGCATTTAAAGGCTTTTTCGCTTTTTCAAGTACATGCATAGTCGAACACATTTCATGGGAGGTTTTAATTATTATACACATGTATATATATTTGTATATACAGTTGTTCACTTAATATGCATTTCACAAAATCTACTCGCTATCGCTATAATATGTTAATGTTTCTAATCCATTGAAAAATATGACTCAGTCTGCACAGACGAATATGGTTAACATGTACCAGGAAGAATTACATACAGAAGCTGAAGCGCCACTTACAATCCGTACAGTTGGTCGTAAAGCAACGATTACCAAGGAAGAACTGTTTCAAGCAGCGCTGAATTTGATCGGCCCACAAAAAAGTATCTCTTCTTTAAGCTTGCGTGAAGTTGCACGTGAAGCTGGCATTGCACCGAATAGCTTCTATCGCCATTTTAAAGACACGGATGAATTGGCAATTGAGTTAATTGATCGTGCTGGTGGCGTATTACGTCAGATTTTGCATGAAGCACGTTTAAAGGCATCACGCCAAAGCAGTATTATCCGTAGTTCAGTTGAAGTTTTTATTGAACAGCTTGATGCTGATGAAGGAAATTTAAGCCTACTACTTCGCGAAGGTTATACGGGGTCGCATTCATATAAAAATGCGGTTGAGCGTCAATTAAATTATTTCCAACAAGAATTAAAAGAAGATTTAATTGTTTTGGAACGACTGAATCAAAGCAAACTCGCGCATCCAGATATTGTTGCAATGGGCATTACTCAAATTGTATTTAACATGGGTGCCAAAGTGATTGATATGCCTGTTGAAGAACGCAAGCAAGTGGCGGAACAAACCATGATTATGATTCGCATGTTGTTAGAAGGTGCTCGTCATTTGGACGAAGCACAGATTCGATAAGCATCTAAATTTCAGAAAAACCAAATTAAGAAGGAGACAATATGTCTCCTTTTTTATATTCATGCATACTAAATAATACTATTCAGGCAGCAATATTTTTTAATACATGCATGACATGCTCGGCTGTTTCAATGGGCTGCTCCAAAGGAAACATGTGCCCACCTTGCAGGACAGTATATGGAATTTTATATATTTTCTTCATGGCTTGCGGAAAGCCTTGCTGATAAAACGGACTTTGCTCAGCAGTCATTAAATGCACTGGAATATTCGGTGCTTTACGTGGCGTTCGCCACCACCACGCAGGTACCGTTTTAAAAATTTCAGCTTCGACTATTTTGGGAATGGTCAAAGTTACCCCACTCCCCATTGCATTCCTTTGAATGCCTACATTCACATAATCTTGAAAACATTGATCATCAAAATCTTTAAATAATCGATTATTACGCAATGATTCAAATGCTTCCTGCTTGCTCAGCCATTGATCTTTACGTTTCAAAGTCATACCCGATGGGGTAAATTTATGAATGGCTTTAAGATTGAATTTTTTCACCAATTCAAACAATGCTGCATTACGCCCAATCACGAACGGTGGATCCATAATCACCAATTGTGAAAATAAATCTGGACGTTTATAGGCAGCCATTAAGGTGAGCAATGAACCAAATGAATGGCCTAAACCAATGACTTTTTGCTGCGGAAATTTCTGTTCAATATCAGCTATGACTTGCTCAACCAAATAGCGCCAATCTTTGGTAATCGGATACTGCGCCTCCAAACCAATCAATGGAATATATTCAACCTCATAGTCTGAGGTAAACTGCGACAAGAACTTCTGATAGCTTTGACCCGGTATGCCATTGGCATGAGTAAAATGTATCGGGGTTTTCATCAACTAGAATCCTTGATCGCAAACCATTTTGAACATAAAGCTTAGCCAACATAAATTTTAAAACAATAGCCTGAATAGACAAACTCATCTGACAATTCAGCCAAATCTATCGATTAATGAAAGCAATCTATACGGAGCTTGAGCAATCCCAACTTGGCAGCTGCTATTTAGCAGATACGACCATATTTTGCTGTGGCAAGAAAGTTGCACCACAGGTCGTTTTGTCCCCAACGATCACCACGCCTCGCCCTTTTACTGTCGTGCTTTGATCGCTAGCGATCGCACTGACTGTAGTTTTACATTTTGGGCAGTAATGTTTCATCCCATTTAAATGTACGGCAATACCATTAATAACAAAACTTGGCTCAGATTCTGTTACTACGCCGCCATGTGAAGTTTTGCTACCTAAAGTAATTAATGCTTTCATATTGTTATATTCTTTTTAGTACACCATAAAATTCGAGGCATTTTAACGCATGTCAATATTTCACTCTAGCAATGAATTGTTATAAAAAACAAAATTTAGCGACAACTATTCACGTCAAAACCAAATTAAATTTAAACCAAACTGTATAATGTGTCTATAAAAATAATCTATACATTGACCAATAAACCAATTTTTAACACACGCATTATTCCTCATTTTTAAGGAAATGATTATGCCCCGAGATACGAATGACAACCTTGTACAGCACCCAATTGTAAATGAGTTGCGCCAAATTTTACTGAATAATTGGGATCCGATTGGCATTAGTGATATAAAAAATATGGCTGATGAATATGATAGCTACTTACATGATTTATTGATTTTGGCTGAAAGCACCAATACCCAGATTGAAGATTATCGTGATGAGTTGATTTGTATTGAACGCGATTTTATGGGGCTGGATGCAGATATTAAACAATGCACTCAAGCCGCAATTTTAATTCATGCTTTGGCTTTAAAATATCACGTCTGAAAATTCAATTTTTATAGATTTCACTTCTCCATTTTATTTGGGAGCAACAAAACCGCCCAATTTTTTTATAAAAATTATAAGGAGTATAAATAATGATTTTAATTGATGATTTTTATTTAAAGCAACCTCAACGCGAAATTCATCTTGATTCAACCCAAAATGATGAATGACTCATGGCAGATTTTTTAGCGCTTTGCAAAAATGCAGAGCCTGAAGTTATAGTTGCTGCGGATTGAAGCTAATTATATACTTCGTCTGCTCCCTGAAATTCAGCATTACTGTGGTGCAATCGCTTTGAAACAACCCCTTTGCGACAAAATCGATTTTATAGCCCTAGAACACTATTATTTTAAACAACCGAAAGCGTCACGCTTCTGTATCCAAATACAATTCGATACACATAGCCCATATTTCAATATATTGTTTACATGATAGATGCAGAAGAAAACTTTGATAGTGCCATAGGCGATTTAAAAAACATCTATTTCTTATGAGGCAGTGAAGATACAACGGATTAAATTGATAATTACCGCCAAATACAATTTACAACCTATTAAAACCATCAGCCAAAGAAAAAGCACCCGAAGGTGCTTTTTAATATCAAGAAAGACCTATTACGGTTTTACCACCACCATAATTTGAATTGCTTCAGGTGTCACAGCCAAACCATCAAGCAATGTTAAACCTTCTTTTTGTAGCTTTTGTAGACGTGTAATTTCATCTTCACGAATACTTGGGTTGAACTGTTTGAGGTAAGTTAAACGGTCAATTTCATATTGCCATTTGCTACCGTACATTTCTTTGGCTTGCTGTTTGAAACCAGGTAATGCACCACGCGCAATTTCCAAAGCTTGAGTGTAACGCTGTTCAATCACATCACGACGCGCTTTAACCACTTGGCGGCAGCTATTGCCATCAAGATGATGTAAATAAGGACGTAAAATTTCAGGTGCAATTTTTTGTGATAAGTCTTGACCTTTTTCACTCAACAATACACGAACCAACTGTTGTGGCAGACTTGATGGCAAGTTCAATGCTTTTGGTGCAACAACATCCACTTTGAACCACACTTCCATCAACACAGAACCTTGTGGTAATGCAGCTGATTTTAATACCGCCACATTCGTACTACCAAAGCTTTGAGTATTAATCATTTCCATCACGCTTTCTGTGAATGGATGTTCAAGTGTTAAATACTGAGCATCTTCACGAATTTGTGCTTGGTCACGATAGAAAGTCGCCGTCATGCCTTCTTCATCAAGGGTTAAGCCCTGAACTTGCATTTGATCAGTTGGCTTGATGATCACCGTACCGTTACTTTGCTCATCAAAATCAATATTCGTTGACGCCATAAAGCGCTTCATGAACATTGGCAAAGTCGTGTTGTCGTCGTAATCTTCAAGTGCTGTCACAATCTCTTGCGCCACAATTGGACGACATGAATTGTATTCTAACAAACGGTCACGGCCAGATTGAAGCTCAGCTTCTAAAGCCTCACGTTGTACGCTTACTGCTTCAAGTAAATCTTCAAACTCTTGGCCTTTATCAGCAAGTAAACAATCTTTTAGGTTAACAATAAAGTTTTCTTGCAAAGTTTGCGCAGTTGGAGAAATGTTGCTGAAAATATTCAACGCTTCATTATACCAACGGAACATACGTTCTTGTGCTGTATCAACCAAATAAGGCACGTGAATTTGAATACGGTTTTCTTGCCCAATACGGTCTAGACGACCAATACGCTGTTCAAGTACATCTGGGTTTGCAGGTAAGTCAAACAAAACTAAGTCTGATGCAAACTGGAAGTTACGACCTTCAGAACCAATTTCAGAGCACAGCAAGATTTGCGCACCATACGATTCTTCTGCAAAGTATGCTGCCGCTTGGTCACGCTCTAACAAGCTCATGCCTTCATGGAACATTGCGGTACGAATACCAGCATGTAAACGAAGTACATTTTCAAGTGATTCAACCACTGGGCCACTACGTGCAATTAACAACACTTTTTTGTGCTTAAGATCAGTACGTAAACGTTCCATCAACCACATAACACGTGGGTCGCTTTCCATCCAAGAACCGTCAAGTTGTGCTTCTTCAGGCCACATTTGTTCACGTAGCTTGCCATCTTTAGACCAATTTTCTGGTGCTGGAAGTGGCGCTGGCTGACAGTCACGACCCGGGAAGCCTTGAATTGCTTCACGTGTATTACGGAATAAAATACGACCTGTACCATGACGGTCTAATAATTCGTGAATCGCGCGGAAACGCTGTTCAGGCTCATCACTAATACGGTGACCAAGTAAAGTTTCAATTGCAGCAATATGCGCTTCTTCTAGCGGCATATCAGACATTAAAACTTCTGCAATTTTTGCAGTTTGATGATATTGCTCTTCTTCGTCCAAGAAACGGTCTAAAGAACTAAAACGTTGTGGATCAAGTAAGCGTAAACGTGCGAAATGGCTTTCTACACCCAACTGCTCTGGTGTAGCCGTAAGTAACAATACACCTGGTGTTTTTTCTGAAAGTTCTTCTACAAGGTCGTAACGGTCATTGCCGCCCTCTTCTTCAGACCACATCAAATGATGGGCTTCATCGACTACCAGTAGATCAAAACCAGCTTCAAGCGCTTGTTCACGCAAGTCATCATGATCAATCATCAAGTCAACACTTGCGATGATGCACTGTTCTGTTAGGAATGGATTTAAATCAGGATCATGTTCTTTAATTGATGCGGTACGGGTCAAATCAAACAAAGAGAACTCAAGATTGAAACGACGACGCATTTCAATCATCCATTGATATTGCAATGAATCTGGCACCAGAACCAAAATACGTTCAGCACGGCCAGTTTTCAACTGTTGATGAATAATCAAACCTGCTTCAATGGTTTTACCTAGGCCTACTTCATCAGCAAGTAATACACGTGGTGCAAAACGTTTACCAACTTCATGTGCAATATATAGCTGATGCGGAATCAAACCGACACGCGAACCTACTAAGCCACGCAATGGGCTTGATTTCATGTTGGCTTGAAGCAATAAAGCCTCAATACGTAAGTCGTACCATTCTTTATAATCGACTTGGCTTGCAAGTAAACGCTCAAGTGGTTTCGCCAACTGAATGCTTGCACCAATACGCGTTTCATTGAGTGATTTACGCTCTTCTGAGCCATCTTCAAGCTTTCGTACTGCGTTATAACGTACAACTCCACCACGGTCTTCAAATGACTCTACAAGCCAAATTGTGCCTTCTTGGTCTTGCACTTCATCATTCACATTAAAAATGATTCGAGACAAAGGCGCATTGTGGCGTGCATAAACACGCGTTTCGTCACTTTTTGGGAATAAAATGCTGACCGATCGCTCATCAACATCAATAAGAACACCTAAACCGAGTTCTGTTTCTGTATCTGATAACCAACGTTGACCAATAGCAAACTGCTGCAATTTTTCCACCTTTTTCTCAAGTTAGGTCTGAAAATATTAAGCTCAAACTTTGAATGTTATTTGAGCAAAAATCTAGACCTTTAAGCAATATATTTTGACATAAAGCCCACCAAATTAGTGAGCAGAATTCTTTGGGATTTAAATGATTATCCTAAAATGGTACGGCACAATGAAATTCAACTGGCTGTTCCGTTTCAGGATGAGTAAAACTGAGGTGTTCAGCATGTAAACAAAGACGTGGCATGAGTTTTTGCTGATCAGGAGTTGCATATAGCGTGTCACCAACAATCGGATGACCTAAATATTGCATATGTACACGTAATTGATGTGAACGACCTGTAATTGGGGTTAACGCTACACGTGTTACTGGTTGTCCCTGAATTTCAAAATGTTCAGTAGCTTTCCAATGTGTGAGTGCTGGCTTGTTGTGGGCAGGATCAGCGATATGTAAAGGTGGATGTTCTGGGTCATATACCACAGGAACATCAACAGTTCCCTCACCCTCTAGTGTTCCTGCCACCAATGCTTGATAGGTTTTAGACGTTTGACGTTCTTGAAACTGGCGTGAAATTCGATTTTGTCCTTGACGTGTCAAAGCAAAAACTAAAATACCTGAAGTATCTCGATCAAGACGATGAATCAGTAATGTTTTCGGCTCGATTTTCAATAAGCGATTGATTACACAATCTTGTAAATCTGCTGTTTTTCCCGGAACTGTGAGTAAACCTGCCGGCTTATGGATCACCATAAAGTCCGTATCACGATGTATCAGGTGTTCTGTTAGAAAGTTACTCAAAGCTCAATCCAGTCTGATCACGAAAAACAAGGCGGCAATGATAAAAAGCTTAGCCAACAATTACAATGCAAAAAGCCCTATTTCCCGATGTATTTTCCGATTTAGAACAAAAATTTTTCCAATTTGACCTAATTAGGAATTACTAAGCAATTTTTCGAGCAAAGCTTTCAGGCTCGCATCTTGTAAAAAGTCTTCGTAACGAATATTTGCCCCGCTCGCACGCCAAAGGCCAACCAAGTTCACCATCCCCACAGAATCTAATCCATAACTGCGTAAATCTGTGAGTGGATCAATTTGTAAAGGTTCCATTTCTAGCTGTTCAGCAACTGCAAGTAATATGCCTTTAGCAGACAACACATAATCAGTCGGTGCACTCAAACTCCATAGTCGCGTTACACTATAGCTGTTCATGTGGTGAAATCCCTGTGTTGTCAGGCTATCTACCCATTGTATATGTTGTTCTTGGCTACTTAACTCAATTGCGTCATCCACCACGCAGATCTGCTCGGTCACGCTTTGTAAGTGTGGCAATATCTGTTTCAGCATGGGGGGAATTTGGCCTGCAAATATTAATTGCGGATGTGATGTTGCATATTCACCGAGCTGTTGCATGCCTTGCAGTAAATCATCCCCATATAAATCGATAATTGGGATTTCCAGTGCTTTGGCTTTATTAGTGACCTGAATCAGGTTTTGCATCAATGCGCTGTCTTGGATTCCTTGCATCATGCGTAGATTTTGTAAACCTACGAGGACTAAAACAGATGCGGAGGATAAGAGTTGCCATTTGGCTTTTGAGGGAGAAAGTTGGATTTTCTTGGGCATGGGGTACAGCATGGGAGATGAGTCAGCTAATTATTCATAAGTTAAACTTATGCTAGCGTAGATACACAAAAATGATAAGTTCTTAGCTCTATACTTATTTACCTATGTAAACATAAACATTTCGTATAACGCCATTATGTTAAATGGATTTAATTTTACATAGCCTTATATTGATTAAATGCTTGAAGCATTTCCTCTTTCTGTTCTTTGGAAGCATCTGGATATGAGTAAAATCTTTCATAATCATTTCTAAATTGGCTATTTTCAATTCTTTTAGCTAAGCCATCAATAAAACCTTTTCCTTGAGTCTGGTACTGCTGAATCGTTTGTTCATCTAGGCAGATAGTTTTCTCCCAAGAAGTTGCACTCATATTTATAAGAACATTGAGATATATATTTTCGCAATCCTCATATAGTTCCCAAAAATGAGGTTCTATTTCTATAAGCTGCATTCTACTAGCATTCCTAAACTTTTAATTATTTCTAAAATTAACATAATACACGTTATGTGAGGTTAAAAAATTGAGGCTATAGCCTTAATTTTTATGTATTTTTTAAAATTTAAAACCTAGGCCAGTGCCTAGGTTTTTTTGTTATTCACCAATTAAAATGTCTATGCGATAAACCATTTAAAATGTCCTGTTTTTAACCACAAGAGTCAAGCACAGGATTTAAGTTTCTTTGTTCAACAACAGCTTTCTGAGCTTTACGACTTGGCATACTTTTCTTGGCCCGGGAACGTTTATTCTGTTTTTCTAGTTCTTCATGCTGCTGTTGAATATGCGCCAGGACTGAACCTAACCGTTTATTCTCAACAATCTCATTTTGCTGTAGCCCAGCCAATTTATTGAAGATGCTGTAGTTGAGCTTTCGTCCTTCATGCATGAGGGCCACAGTGCCATCCGGATACTCCAGAAATGCAATGTATTGCCCAGCAAGCTTATGATTCAGCTCTATCGGTTCAAGCAGATAAATACATTTGTCATAGGTAATCGTCAGGTTCTTGGTGACCTTACGCGGTTCCTGCCAGGTAAAAATATCATCCAGTTCAAGATCAGATTCGGTTAATGGTCGATGCAGGTT
>NZ_VPDH01000171.1:0-1373 GCF_013417785.1 Acinetobacter sp. YH12227
TTATCTTAAACAAATCTCTAAAATGGAACAAGTCACATTTAAAGTGCTTTGCGCTCATCATGCTTGTGATTATTTTAAAGCAAACATGTAATCTTTCTTCTGCATCTAAAGCCTTGCCCATCAAGTGTTTACCACAATCATTTTATCGACGTATGCAGCGCTTCTTTGCAGGTCAGTATTTTGATTATCGTCAAATTTCTCAGTGTCATCACCAGAACGATGGTGATGACTACGGCGATCTGACCCCAAAGGATTCGGCCTCCGCGCAATGCAGGCTCCAGTCGGCAAAAGAGACGGAGCCGATCAGAGAGTAGGCAAAATCGGGACGGGCAACAGGAAAGAGGATGCCGGAGGGCTGCCGGATACTATCGGCGGCAAATAGGATGGATCGCCTGTGCCGTTATCGTGCCGGTCGAGTGCCATCCAGGAAACGATTGGGCGAATCGCCGTCACGCTTCATTTTGCCTGCGAGGTTGAGTAGATTTTTCAGTGCGGAGTTGCGATTGAACGGCGACCAGACGGCTGTAAAGGCAACCGGCTCCGGTTCATCGAGGAAGGGCAGGAAGACGATGCCGGTCGTCGGCAACAATGACGTTGCCTCGCCGACGATAGTGATGCCGAAGCCTTGTCCGACCATAGATAGCAGCGTGTCGCGCCCCACATCAAAGCGCCGGATCGACGGTGCGGGCCAACGCCCGGCAAGGCGCAGCACGATATGGTCATGGACCTGCGGGCCGGTGCCACCATAGCGAACAATGAAAGTCTCGCCGACCAGATCGGACCAAGTGATTGCGGACTGCCCGGCGAGGCGATGCCCATCCGATAGCACGGCCACCAGCGGTTCGGTCCAGATCGGTCGGGTATGGCAGTCGGGCATCTCGGGCTTGCCCGCGACGAACACCACGTCGAGCTGGTCAGCACGAAGCTGCATCACCGCATCGCGGGCTGTGCCTTCGGTGATCTCAACCTCAATGCCCGTATGTTCTTCCCGATAATGACGGATCAGCTCCGTGAGAAAGCTGCGTGGGATTAAGGCATGGATGCCGATGCGAAGCCGGCCGTATTCTCCTTGAGCTGTCATGCCTGCGGTCTTCACTGCGTGATCGAGTTGATCGACACCCGCCGTGACACGCTCCATGAAGTGCCTGCCTGCGTCTGTTAGCCGAACGCCCCGCGCATGGCGCTCAAATAGCAGGACACCAAGGTTATCCTCCAGCGCTTTCACACGCGCGCTGACGCTCGACTGGCTGATACCAAGTGCCTTGGCCGCATGCCGAAAATTCAGATGCTCGGCGACGGCGATGAACTGAACAAGGGAAATGAGCGGTATCCTGCCAGACAGGATACCGACATTCACGAGGTTTCGATGGTTA
>NZ_VPDH01000172.1:0-1350 GCF_013417785.1 Acinetobacter sp. YH12227
GATCTCGAACGTCTTGCAGAACTGCAAGACGTTGAATTTCTTTGTCAGACATAGTGATCAGCATCTATATTTTATATCCAGTCCATGGTGATAAAAATCATCATAAACCAGACATTTTTATTGGTGAAAATATAGACACTTTAAATGGGTTCTAACACAAGCATTTCGTATAACCTCTATTATGTTAAATGGGCGGATTATTCTCATTAATGATCCCAAAAGCTTTTCTCCATGCCTGAGGGCTGGTGCCATATTTTTCACGGAAATTCTTTCTAAATGACACAGTATTATTAAAACCTGAAAGCTCGGTTATCTTTTCGATAGACAAGTTTGTCGCTTCTAAAAGTTCACAACTTAATCTGATTCTTTCAGTATTCAGCCAATCGACTAAGGTCATACCTGTCGCTTTCTTAAAGTGCCGTGTGAACGTCCTGCGTGTCATATGTGTCCGTTCAGCGAGGCTTTCAATATTATGTTGTAAGGCTAAATTCTTTCTTAAAAAATCAAGTAATAGGTTAATTTGTGCATCTTGGCTCGATTCTGCGACTGGCTGTTCAATAAACTGAGTTTGCCCACCTTCACGGTGAGGCGGGATCACCATTACTCTAGCAACTTTATTCGCAATTCGTGCATTATAGATTTCACGTACCAAGTACAAGCAGCAGTCTAACGCTGCGCCTGTTCCAGCAGAGGTTACGATCCTTTGGTCTTCTACATACAGGGCGTCATTATCAAGTTGAACCTGTGGAAATCGTTCACTAAAATCCTGTTCAGCCATCCAGTGCGTAGCTGCTTTTTTATGGTCAAGCAGCCCTGCATATGCCAATGCATAAGTTCCGTAGCATAACCCTACAATTCTAATTCCAGCTTGATATGCACAATTTAGGGCATCGATAAGTACTTTTTCAGGTTTGTGATTAAAATCATCCCATCCAGGAATAATAATAAGATCCAATTGTTTAATAAGTTCGATCCCCCCATCAGGGATAATCATCATAGACTGTTCTGTTTTTACGGGTTGGCCATCTATAGAAAAAATTCTCAGATCAAATAAGCGTTTATCTTCAATCTTGATATTGAAAATGATATGGGGGATAGAGAAGTGAAATGGATTTATATTGGGATATACGAACAATCCAATCACTGGTATAGCCATTCAATCTACCTCTCTAAAATAATAAATATAGCATGTTGTCCCAATAGTTTTGATGATTGTCCTTAAGGACAATTTTATTGCTTAATTTTTCCTATCATGATTCGAGTATGACTAAATGATTGGATCTGGAACATGAATAAAATTTTAAGTAGCTCTGTTATTGCACTCTCTCTGGCAATGGCTTCAGTCCATTT
>NZ_VPDH01000173.1:0-1334 GCF_013417785.1 Acinetobacter sp. YH12227
GCAAGAGATGCGATGGATGTCTGGTGATTTGTAGTCATAAATTTTAGTCCCCACTTGTTTTTAAGTGGGGACTAAATTAAGGCTTATAGGATGAATTCATAAGGTGTGTTCAGCGGACGCTTACCTAAATCCTTTCTTTCGTAATATTTTCCGATACATACTCGAACTGCGATCAGCTGGGAAATGTGCTTCTATACTCAAATCTAATGGCAAATATTCAGGCTTTTGCGATTCGGATACTAAGCGATCTTCTTCAAATATTTTTAAGTTAAAGTCGTAAGCATCTTCTACAGGCAGATCCTTGTCATAATTTCGACAAATAGGTGCAAATAGACGGGTAGAGCGGGCGGTCATTGGTGAGGCCGCATTCATAATCACTTGTTTGGTATCGTTGGGAAAATGGATAGTCAGTGTTGCAGTAAAAGGCAGATGTATTTCGAAATGACGTAGCCATTGAAAACCTTCTTGACCTCTTTGATCTAAACCAATGGGGTAACGTCCAACACTACTCCAATAGTCCGCATTAAAACCTGTTACTGTCTCAATGGTTTTATAGTCGGGTACTTCAACATTTTCAGGATCGCCAAAGGTATCAGGGTGTACCCATGCAAAATGTGCAACATCAATGAAGCCTTCGAGTTGTCGACCTGCAAAACATTGAAAATCTATAGTAGGACAAACCAATTGTTGATATTCTGTATTCTCCCAATTCGGCATGACAGGAATATTTGGTTCATCATCTGTACTTGCGGTGAGGCAGCACCAAATTAAACCATAGCGTTCTAAAGCAGCATAAGTTTTAAGGTTAAACCTTGGGGAAATTTTATGTTCAGGATGGGCAGGAATGCGGTTGCAGTGACCTTTTTCACCAAAGCGCAGTCCATGATAACGACACACAACACCTTGACCATCATTTTGACCTAAACTGAGTGGCACGCCACGATGCGGACAGGCATCTTTGGCAACAATGAGTTCATCTCCCATTTTATAAATCACCAAAGGCATGTCTAAGAGCATTGTGCCATAAGGCTGTTCAGTAATATCTCGTGCAAGTGCAATCGGGTACCAATATTCAGCCAATAGATGCCAATCATGTTCTTCAAATGTCATATGGACGGGTAAATCAGGATTAAAAGTAGAAATGGCTTTACTATTCATTTTTTGATCTGCATGGCGACTTAAATTTTAATATAGGTGAAGCTGCTGTGTAAGCGTCCGCTGAACACACCTTATGAATTCATCCTATAAGCCTTAATTTAGTCCCCACTTAAAAACAAGTGGGGACTAAAATTTATGACTACAAATCACCAGACATCCATCGCATCTCTTGCGAA
>NZ_VPDH01000174.1:0-1319 GCF_013417785.1 Acinetobacter sp. YH12227
GTACCAGCGTACGGCCCACAGAATGATGTCACGCTGAAAATGCCGGCCTTTGAATGGGTTCATGTGCAGCTCCATCAGCAAAAGGGGATGATAAGTTTATCACCACCGACTATTTGCAACAGTGCCAAGCGCGGTGTCCGGAATTTCAGGTTTGTGTCTCTACAAAGACTAACTATCAGAAAAACTCATCGAGCATCAAATGAAACTGCAATTTATTCATATCAGGATTATCAATACCATATTTTTGAAAAAGCCGTTTCTGTAATGAAGGAGAAAACTCACCGAGGCAGTTCCATAGGATGGCAAGATCCTGGTATCGGTCTGCGATTCCGACTCGTCCAACATCAATACAACCTATTAATTTCCCCTCGTCAAAAATAAGGTTATCAAGTGAGAAATCACCATGAGTGACGACTGAATCCGGTGAGAATGGCAAAAGCTTATGCATTTCTTTCCAGACTTGTTCAACAGGCCAGCCATTACGCTCGTCATCAAAATCACTAGCATCAACCAAACCGTTATTCATTCGTGATTGCGCCTGAGCGAGACGAAATACGCGATCGCTGTTAAAAGGACAATTACAAACAGGAATCGAATGCAACCGGCGCAGGAACACTGCCAGCGCATCAACAATATTTTCACCTGAATCAGGATATTCTTCTAATACCTGGAATGCTGTTTTCCCGGGGATCGCAGTGGTGAGTAACCATGCATCATCAGGAGTACGGATAAAATGCTTGATGGTCGGAAGAGGCATAAATGCCGTCAGCCAGTTTAGTCTGACCATCTCATCTGTAACATCATTGGCAACGCTACCTTTGCCATGTTTCAGAAACAACTCTGGCGCATTGGGCTTCCCATACAATCGATAGATTGTCGCACCTGATTGCCCGACATTATCGCGAGCCCATCTATACCCATATAAATCAGCATCCAGGTTGGAATTTAATCGCGGCCTCGAGCAAGACGTTTCCCGTTGAATATGGCTCATAACACCCCTTGTATTACTGTTTATGTAAGCAGACAGTTTTATTGTTCATGATGATATATTTTTATCGGCACTGTTGCAAATAGTCGGTGGTGATAAACTTATCATCCCCTTTTGCTGATGGAGCTGCACATGAACCCATTCAAAGGCCGGCATTTTCAGCGTGACATCATTCTGTGGGCCGTACGCTGGTACTGCAAATACGGCACTGTTGCAAAGTTAGCGATGAGGCAGCCTTTTGTCTTATTCAAAGGCCTTACATTTCAAAAACTCTGCTTACCAGGCGCATTTCGCCCAGGGGATCACCATAATAAAATGCTGAGGCCTGGCC
>NZ_VPDH01000175.1:0-1311 GCF_013417785.1 Acinetobacter sp. YH12227
TGTCTTGTCCTGAAATAGATTGACAGTATTCCACTTCAAACCGAGTTAAGCAATTAGCTCGGTTTTAGTTTGCTCATACGTCTGATTCGGGGTGTTCATATTTAAACTTAAATGTGGTCTATAGCAATTATAAATCATAATAGATTCCGCAATTAAGTGATCTAACTCCTTCATGGTTTGACATCGTGTAATTAAAAACTCCTGCTTTAATATTCCATTAATCCGCTCTGCTAATGCATTCTGGTAACAGTCTCCTCCATCTGTCATAGAAGGACATACCCCATAATGGCGTAATGCCGATTGATATAGTTCAGAGCAATACTGAGAGCCTCTGTCTGAATGATGAATCATCCTTGTCGCTCGATCCGTCACATGCTGCATCGCCATATGTAGAGCCTGCACAACATTCTCCGCACGCATATCATTCGATAACTTATAACCTTTAATCTGACGGGTATAAGCATCTGTCACTAAGGATAAATAATGTACGCCTTCAGCACTCTCAACATAAGTAATATCACTAACAAAGACTTCGTTGGCTTGCACTGCTGAATAATCCTTTAATAAATTTGGATGCTTCTTCATCCAATGCTTGCTATCCGTAGTTTTTGTATAGCGACGCTTGGGGCGAATCAATAAATTATGCTCTTTCAATATTTTAAATAACTGATCTCGTCCACACTTTAAACCACGCTGCAACAATTTGCCTTTAATAAGCCAATACAGCTTACGTGTTCCGATACTTGGCATGAGACAACGATATTCCATAACCAACTCAAGTATTTGTTCAGTTGCTTGTGCAGTCATTTGAGCACGTTTTTCTGCTTGATAATAAGCTTGTCGGGTGATTCCCAACCACTGACAATAACGTGAAACGCTTAGTCTTCTTTGGCTTTGCCAATCTTTGAAACGTGCTCGGTATACTTTTTTCCAAGATCAGTCCCACATTCTTTATCAATGTGATAAATCACATCCTGAATAAATTCAGTTTTAAGCTTTTCTGCGGCTAACTGCTTTTCTAATTGGCGGATTCGTTGTTGGGGGGTTAATTGGCGTTTAGAAGAAGTCGGCATATTCGAAGTCCAGTCCTGTTGTCCGTGCTTGCGTAACCATACCAGCACAGTTGATCTTCCTTGAATACCATATTTTGCCTGAGCTTGTTTATAAGTAATTTGCCCTTTTTCTACTTCATGTACAACCATCATTTTAAAGGCGAAGCTATAATCACGTTGTGTGCGTTTAACTCGTTGTTCTTGTGCATGTTCCATAAAATAAGTCTCTTAAGGTGTAAACTTATTTCAGGACGGGACA
>NZ_VPDH01000176.1:0-1290 GCF_013417785.1 Acinetobacter sp. YH12227
ATTATTATAGAAGCCCCCATGAATAAATCGCTCATCATTTTCGGCATCGTCAACATAACCTCGGACAGTTTCTCCGATGGAGGCCGGTATCTGGCGCCAGACGCAGCCATTGCGCAGGCGCGTAAGCTGATGGCCGAGGGGGCAGATGTGATCGACCTCGGTCCGGCATCCAGCAATCCCGACGCCGCGCCTGTTTCGTCCGACACAGAAATCGCGCGTATCGCGCCGGTGCTGGACGCGCTCAAGGCAGATGGCATTCCCGTCTCGCTCGACAGTTATCAACCCGCGACGCAAGCCTATGCCTTGTCGCGTGGTGTGGCCTATCTCAATGATATTCGCGGTTTTCCAGACGCTGCGTTCTATCCGCAATTGGCGAAATCATCTGCCAAACTCGTCGTTATGCATTCGGTGCAAGACGGGCAGGCAGATCGGCGCGAGGCACCCGCTGGCGACATCATGGATCACATTGCGGCGTTCTTTGACGCGCGCATCGCGGCGCTGACGGGTGCCGGTATCAAACGCAACCGCCTTGTCCTTGATCCCGGCATGGGGTTTTTTCTGGGGGCTGCTCCCGAAACCTCGCTCTCGGTGCTGGCGCGGTTCGATGAATTGCGGCTGCGCTTCGATTTGCCGGTGCTTCTGTCTGTTTCGCGCAAATCCTTTCTGCGCGCGCTCACAGGCCGTGGTCCGGGGGATGTCGGGGCCGCGACACTCGCTGCAGAGCTTGCCGCCGCCGCAGGTGGAGCTGACTTCATCCGCACACACGAGCCGCGCCCCTTGCGCGACGGGCTGGCGGTATTGGCGGCGCTGAAAGAAACCGCAAGAATTCGTTAACTGCACATTCGGGATATTTCTCTATATTCGCGGTTCAGCAGGCATGTCCCCTTTGAGGGCGACCCGACGACAGGATAATCGACCTTATGGTGCGCAAATATTTCGGCACAGACGGTATTCGTGGCAAAGCCAACGAAGGCGCGATGACGGCGGAAACCGCCTTGCGCGTCGGCATGGCGGCTGGCCGTGTCTTTCGTCGCGGTGACCACCGCCATCGTGTCGTGATCGGCAAGGATACGCGCCTGTCGGGCTATATGCTTGAACCCGCGCTCACAGCCGGTTTCACCTCGATGGGCATGGACGTATTCCTTTTTGGCCCGCTGCCGACAACGTATAGGAAGAATAAACGCCCTTTTCACCCAAGTCCAACAGCTTTGGACCGCAGTTGACTCTTTCGACACCCCTGCGATGCAACCCAATCCGGCTGACGGGGAGCCAGCAACGCTGAAAATTTAC
>NZ_VPDH01000177.1:0-1242 GCF_013417785.1 Acinetobacter sp. YH12227
AAAAGATACCGTCTTGGCTGTCAACCTAATTTAGTAATTATTTACCTTATATTTGATAAGCAGTTTGATGTTTTAATACACCATAGCATAGGTGTACTAACTTACGCATTGCAGCACCAACAATCAGCATTTTAGGCTTTCCTTTTTCACGTAGTCGCTGATACAGTGCCTTAATATGGGGATTATATTGAAGTGCAACTATAGATGGCATAAATAGGCTAGAGCGTATTTTACTATCACCTGCTTTTGATAAACGACTTCGTTTATTGACCGAACTGCCAGATTGGAAATGTATAGGAACTAGACCAACATAAGCTGCGACCTGACTTGCTTTTTCAAAGTGATGAGAGCGTAATAACCCTAGCATGAGCAATCCAGTTTTCCTTCCTACTGCTGGAATAGTAGTTAGTAAAGCAAGATCATTTTTTAGCTCTGAATCACCATTTACATGACTAGAGATCATTTCATCCAATCTAATAATCTCTTGTTCAAGTTGTTGAATACGAATATTAATTGAGAGTAATACTTGTGGAAATGTTTGAGTAGATTGAGCCTTTTCTAAACGATTCTTTTCACGTTGCAAGTCTTCTTCAAGAACTGCATATCTATTTATTAAAGCTTTTAATATTCTTACATTTTCTTTCTCAGGTTGCCATGTTGCTAACTTAACAGTATTTGCATAATAGACGAGAGCTTCGCTATCTGCTTTATCTGTTTTATTTAGCATTGATAATCCTTTTGCAAACGCTCGAACTCTTGCAGGATTAGCGATACATATTGTTAATTCCATATCATATAAAAAATGAGCTAGATTCTCATGATATACCGATGTAGCTTCCATTACAGCCCGAGTGTCTGATAAATTAACATCTAGTTCGGTTAACCACTTTACGAGTTTAACAAAACCAGATTGTGCATTATCAAACCTTTTGGTTTTTCTCTTTCCAGTTAGACCAGAAGGAAAAATACAACAATCAATTTTGGCTTTACTGACATCAATACCCAATGTAATCATGTGTACCTCTACAATCCATATAGTGTTTTAATTACTCACTAATCACGATCTAACCTTGTGAATACAGCATCAAAGTGCTTAGTTACCGTTCAGAGTTGAAAGGAGTAATTAGGGGAAAATTGTAGACTTACTCTTTCGGACAAACTTAGAAGTTTTAGGTAGAACACAAGCTCTACAATTTTCATATAGTGATAGCTAATCACTATACAAACTAAGATACAAGGTAG
>NZ_VPDH01000178.1:0-1240 GCF_013417785.1 Acinetobacter sp. YH12227
AAGTGATATTCTGCTCTAGTTAAGCTACCTTATTTTGTTGTGGTAGCTGGTCATAGTAAAACTCATCTGGAGTCATTTTGTCCAGACTCGAATGAGGTCGTTTCAAATTATAAAATTCAAAATATGCGTTTAATTGCTTCTTCGCATCCAAAACATTGCTGTAGGCTTTGAGATAAACCTCCTCATATTTAACGCTGCGCCATAATCGTTCAATCATCACATTATCGACCCAACGACCTTTACCGTCCATGCTGATTTGGATGTCATTTGATTTTAACACTTCAATAAACGCATCACTGGTAAATTGACTGCCTTGGTCTGTATTAAAGATTTCAGGTCGACCATATTTTTCAATAGCTTCATTTAATGTTTCTATACAAAATGCAACCTCCATACTAATCGATACGCTATGGGCAAGCACCTTACGGCTGTACCAATCAATCACAGCACATAAGTAGACAAAGCCTTTTGCCATAGGGATATATGTTATATCCGTTGCCCACACTTGATTACTCCGTTGAATATTCAATCCTTTGAGCAGATATGGATATTTACGGTGAGCTTGATTGGCCTGACTTAGATTTGGTTTACGATATAACGCATTAATGCCCATTTTTTTCATTAAAGTACGTGTATGACGTCGTCCTATATGATGTCCTTGACGGTTCAATAAATCACGCATCATACGGCTACCTGCAAAAGGGTATTGCATATGTAATTCATCAATACAGCGCATCAGCTTCAGATCTGATGCACTCACAGGTTTTGGGCGATAGTAATAACAACCACGGGAGACTTTCAGTAGCTTAGCTTGCTTAGATACTGAAATCTGAAGTGAGTCGTCGATTAACTTTTGTGGTTGAAGCGGCCCAGTTTCTTCAACACACCTTCTAAAAAATCAATTTCTAATGCCTGCTCACCGATTTTTGCATGTAGTTTTTTTAGATCAATGGGTGGTTCTGCTGGAGCTTTTGATTGATCGAAGGCTTGCGAGGAAGCCGAAATCAATTGATTTTTCCAGTCGATAATTTGGTTTTGATGAACATCAAATTCAGCACTCAATTCAGCAAGTGTTTTTTCTGCTTTAATCGCAGCAAGTGCTACCTTAGCTTTAAAATCATTTGAATGATTTCTTCTTGGTCTACGTGCCATAAAATACTCCTTATATCGATGTTTATAACATTATTTGGGGAGCAAAATATCACTTATAGGTGTTGTTCAAATTTCCTGATCCACCTCT
>NZ_VPDH01000179.1:0-1212 GCF_013417785.1 Acinetobacter sp. YH12227
GTTGATCTTCCGTCCTTCATGCATGAGGGCCACAGTGCCATCCGGGTACTCCAGAAATGAAATGTATTGCCCAACAAGCTTATGATTCAGCTCTGTCGGTTCAAGCAGATAAATACACTTGTCATAGGTGATGGTTAGGTTCTTCGTGACCTTACGCGGTTCCTGCCAAGTGAATATATCCTCCAGCTCAGCATCAGATTCCGTTAAAGATCGATGTAAATTCTTCGAGTTTCTCGCACACTTGGCAAACTTCTGATTGAAGTGCTCAATGAAGCAGGGTAGCCATGCATTGGCTTCGGCAATTGAACTGATGCCTTCCAGACGCATCTCCTTGATCAAACGGTCTTGAAGGGTTCTATTCGCGCGTTCTACGCGACCTTTAGCCTGTGGTGAGTTGGCAAAGATAATATCAATATTTAACTCGTTCAGAATCCGCCCAAATTGCGTGATCTGGCTGTCTTTCCTGGATTTCTGATTAACTCTGAATACCGAATGTTTGTCGCTATAAAAGGCCAGAGGTTTGCCGTATTGTTCAATGTAGGCTCGGGTTGAAAGCATATAGTCGAAGGTGGTTTCCGCCTCACAGAAGCGTAGATGCAACAGCTTTCCAGTGGCATCATCGATATACACCAATAAACAGCACTTAGCAGCGCGTCCTTCGAACCAGTCATGATATGAGCCATCAATCTGGATCAGCTCACCGAAGCAATCCCGGTTATAACGTGGCTGATATGGACGTTTAAGGCGCTTGGATCGCGGAATCCAGAGGTCATTGGCCATCATCCAGCGCCGAACCGTTTCTACCGGGATATTCAGGTCAAATATGCTGCTGAGCTTCTCATGCGCCAAGGTAGGTCCAAAGCCCAGCAGATGTTCAGAAATAATGGAAAGACATTTTGATTTTAATAACTCATCATGGCGATGATGGCCAGGTTGACCACGACTGGCATGTGCCAGACCTGAAACACCGTCTTGATTGAGTTTCTGCAATAACCGGGTAATTTGACGAGTGGAAAGATTCAGGATTTCAGCAGCACGGACCTGGGTAATACGATGATCTCGAACGTCTTGCAGAACTGCAAGACGTTGAATTTCCTTGTCAGACATAGTGATCAACATCTCTAATTTATATCCAGTCCATGATGGTAAAAACCATCATAAACTAGACATTTTTATTGGTGAGAATATAGACACTTTAAATGGTTTCTAACA
>NZ_VPDH01000180.1:0-1204 GCF_013417785.1 Acinetobacter sp. YH12227
GAATAAACGGTTAGGTTCAGTCCTGGCGCATATTCAACAGCAGCATGAAGAACTAGAAAAACAGAATAAACGTTCCCGGGCCAAGAAAAGTATGCCAAGTCGTAAAGCTCAGAAAGCTGTTGTTGAACAAAGAAACTTAAATCCTGTGCTTGACTCTTGTGGTTAAAAACAGGACATTTTAAATGGTTTATCGCATAGACATTTTAATTGGTGAATAACATGAACATAAAAATGGGAGCTTTAAGCTCCCATTTTTGCTGAGTTTTTCAATTTTTAGGTAGTAGCCTAGGCTTCAATAAATTACGCACCTAAACGCATTAACTTTTCTTGAATCGCCTCACTGACAAAGGCATTTAGAGAATTACTTGATGCTAAAACCGCCTTACGGTGCAATTCAGGGCTAATACGGACATTAAAAGTGCCTTTGAATGGTTGATCAGGAGATTTTCCTAGTTCAGCACATGATTCTAAATAGCCGTCTACAGATTCCTGAAAAGCTTTCTCAAGGGCTTTTAAAGTTTCCGCTTCATAGGTAATAAGATCACGAATAAAAGCAAGTTTTCCAAATAACTCACCTGTTTCAAGATCAGGCTCAATTGTTCCGAGATAACCTTTGTACTTTAAATAGCTCATAAAAATCCCTCCTGCTTGAGTGCCTGTTTTACAGCTTTCAATGCCCCACCTTTGATTTCATTTTCAGGGTGTGGTCTATGCAGTAAAATCATATGTTCAGTTTTTTCATTAAAAAACCGAACACGAGAGCCTGCCATTTCAAATTTTTCATAGCCGAGCTGGCTCAGTAAAACGACTAAATCTTTATATGGAAACGTATTTTTTGAATTTCCAAATTTTTCCAATAACTTTTCCGTTTTACCCATATTTTAGCCCTACTCAGTTACGACTAAGTATAGTCCCTTGAAATTAAAAAATGCAACTAAATTTAGTTGCATTTCATATAACAGCCATTATGTTAAATGTAAGAGATTTTAGGAAAGTTTTTCTATGTATTCACTTAAGCCATTTAAAGCTAATTCAACTGAATTAATTGTCACATATTCAGCATATATAATATTTTCAACTTTGTACACGACAAAAAAAGATAACTCATTGAAATAATGGCATAATACTTGTTTTCTGACGACGAATATGATGACACATTTCAATGAGTTACATCTCATCTTAAACAAATATCTAAAGTGGAACA
>NZ_VPDH01000017.1:0-53255 GCF_013417785.1 Acinetobacter sp. YH12227
TTCTTGACTCAAGCATTAATGCAGTACGATCTTCAAAGTTAAGATGATGGTATGACAATTTTATATACTCCATAAACCCTTTAAATTAATTAGGTGGTTTATGTCGCACTTCAAGTTTTACTCTGCCCCTTTAAATAGACTCATCGAAATAGCAAAGCTTGGTGCTAATGCGTAAACAGCGCCACCTTCTGTAGCAGTATTATTTTCAAATATGGTATTTTGAATATTGAGTAGACTTGCTGCTGTTTTACCCTCTTCTGATAAACCAACATTATAAATTGCTCCGCCCAATCGCGCATGACCATTAATTAATTTGACATACTCTAAGCTTAATAGCTCGTTGTTATATATAATTCCACCTAAATCAGCACATTGACTAACACCACACCCTTTTAAAGTAATTTCTTTGAGAGAAACTTTAAATTGTGTATTTTTTTCATCATCAATATGAAAAATTTGGTCGGAACCAGTCATTTCAATAATGGCATTATTTAATCCAGGAACAGTGTCATCATTAAAAGAAGCGTCATAAGTCGTTTTAATATTGGTTTCAGCTGTAAGATTAATTTTTTTATCTAATTTATAGGTTTTTTGTTTTTCCAATAATATAGATGCAATAGCACCTTTACCACCACAGCCATTATAGCCTGCTTCGGGCATTCCTTTATTAATGTATTCAATTGCTTCGCGAAGTGAACATTCCTTATCATCTTTCACGACATCATCCGTGGTAGTCACGGTAATTTCTGCGCTAAATGCATGGCCTGCCATCAATAGCATACCCATGCCTATGCTCTGTTTGAGCATATCCATCTCCTTAAATTTTTTTTATCTTTTTATTCTCTAGTTGCAAAATCCCTGCAACATCGAAATATTTTTATGTACTTTGTCACAGCTTGAGTAATTACTCAAGAATTTTTATTGCTTACCGATATTCATCAATGAGGGCAAAAATTTGTCTTAAATTAGCATGGCTCAACTTGGTTTTTTCGCCTTTAAGCATCTGTATGAGCTGCTCAAGCGATCTCAATAATATAGACGCTTGATGTGGGCCATGTACCAATAAATAATCAACAATTTGTTGATCCATATGAATGCCACGACGGTTTAATACAGAATTGACTAAAGCTTGGCGATCAGCAAATAAACTGCCGTTAGGCACTTTCACACTCACAGCCTGAGTAAGACGTGATTGTAGATCTGGTAACTCTAACTTCAGCTCAATTGGTGCGACGCGTGATGAAAACACTAATTGACCACCTTCTTCATTATTATAATTAATCAGGTGAAAAACCGCTTTTTGCCAATGTGGAACACCACTTATAGCTTCTATATCGTCTAAGGCTACTAAATCATAACGATCTAAAGATGTAATCGCCTCAGTTGGGGCATCAAGCAATTCAAGCAATGAAACTTGAATTGCTGATTTTCCAATTTCTAAATATGAATCACAAATTGCAGAAAGTAAGTGGCTTTTACCTGTACCCGCACCACCATAGATATAGAACCGATTCATCAGTCCCGCATGTAGCTGGCGTACACCATCAATTACATGCCCCCAACCTGGCCCGGAAAAATCACCAATTCGGGCATCGAGTTGTGGTTCAATATCTAACTGCAATTGACGCATATCTATATTTTGGCCTTATCAATCTTTTTTATCTGATGAGTCAATGTTACTCGAAATTTCAGAATCTTGCAGTGAATTTACTTCGTGATTTTTGAGTTCAATATCGACTGCTATCTGCTCTGTTTCAACAGTCACTGAACCTGTCGCAGCATCACTCAGAACCACTACATCGCTGCGATAGAGCTGGCTTTTTTCGTAATTTTCACGAACATGACGAAGCAAAACAACAATAACAGCTGCTACAGGCAAGGCAATTAGCATACCCAATAAACCCGCTAACTGCGCACCAGCCAAAACTGCAAATACAACAGCAACTGGTGATAAACCAATTTTATCGCCCAATAGAAATGGCTGTAGAATATAGCCCTCTATTGCCTGCCCAACCATAAAAACGACAAGTACGAGTGCAAGATGCACCCAATCTAAACCAAATTGGAATAAACAAGCGATAACTGCTGAGATAATGCCAACTGCAAAACCAAGATAAGGAATAATACTTGCCAATCCAGCGATCATACCAATGATAATGCCAACTTCAAGCCCAATAAGTTGCAGTCCCATGGCATAAACTACGCCTAACAAGAACATTACTAAAAATTGTCCTTTAACAAAGGCACCCAGTACTTCGTGACATTCACCAACAATTGTTAAGGTACTTTTTTCATACTTACGAGGAATCAGACGACGCATGCTATCCAACATGCGCTCCCAATCTAATAAGAAGTAGAAAGCAATAATTGGAATAAGAACGATGGTACCGCCAATTTGAATAAAGTTCAGACCAGATTGTGCAACTTTCAAAATCATGGCTTGAATACTGTCCACACTATAATTAGTCTGGATATATTCCATAATTGCTGCAGACATTTGCTCAGTGTCAATTTCCATTGGCACTAAATTAAATGTATTTGATAGCCAAGGCAGGAATGTGTAATTCAACCAATGAATATTTCCAGGAATGTTTTTCTTGGCATACATGAGCTGTTCCCAGACCAACGGCACCAAAAACCACATCGCAAGAAAAATAACTACACCAATCCCGATGAATACACAGCTAATTGAAAGCCAACGCGGCAAACCGATATTGTGTAATTTATCAACCAATGGACTAAATAAATACGCAATTAAAAAAGCGCCAATGAATGGTAAAACAACAGGTTTTAGTAGATATACGACCCAGAGGATCAATGCTATCCCTGCCAGGATAAATATGCGACGTAAGGTGCGGTCACCCATAAAACTCACCTTTATTCAATGTAATCGTTATAGAAAGGAAAATATTTTAATAAAGATAACATTTTAGTTCGAAATAGCATAAGAGTTTTGCATATTCAGGTTATAATCCCCGCGCGAATGCGGAGACTTCATTATGAGCAACTCAACTTCTACCCCAAACACTGGTTTAAGCTACAAAGATGCAGGTGTCGACATTGAAGCGGGCGACGCGTTAGTCGATCGTATCAAATCTGTCGCGAAACGTACTGCACGCCCTGAAGTAATGGGCGGTCTAGGCGGCTTCGGCGCTCTTTGTAAAATTCCTAAAGGTTATGAAGAACCTGTTCTCGTATCTGGCACAGATGGTGTTGGTACAAAATTACGTTTAGCATTGAATTTGAACCGTCACGACACAATTGGTCAAGACTTGGTTGCAATGTGCGTAAACGATCTTCTTGTATGTGGTGCTGAACCACTATTCTTCCTCGACTACTATGCAACTGGTCACTTAAATGTAGATGTTGCTGCCAATGTTGTCACTGGTATTGGTGCAGGTTGTGAACTTGCAGGCTGTGCATTAGTAGGCGGTGAAACTGCTGAAATGCCAGGCATGTACGAAGGCGAAGACTATGACCTTGCAGGTTTCTGCGTAGGTGTTGTTGAGCAAAGCAAAATTATTGATGGCTCTAAAGTTAAAGCAGGTGATGTTCTTGTAGGTGTTGCATCTTCAGGTGCACACTCTAACGGTTATTCACTGCTTCGTAAAATTTTAGATGTGAAAAACGTAGATTTGACTCAAATCGTTGATGGTCGTCCGCTTGCTGATGCAGCAATGGAACCTACACGCATCTATGTGAAACCAATTCTTCAGTTATTAAAAGAAGTTGACGTTCATGCGATGGCCCACATCACTGGTGGTGGTTTACCAGGTAACTTACCACGTGTACTTCCAAATGGTGCTCAAGCGGTTGTGAATGAAGCGTCTTGGGAATGGCCAGAACTGTTCAAACTTCTTCAAAAAGAAGGTGGTGTTGAACAATTCGAAATGTATCGTACATTTAACTGTGGCGTAGGTATGGTACTTGTCGTAGATGCTGCTGATGCTGATAAGACTGTTGAGTTGTTAAACGGCCTTGGCGAAAAAGCTTTCACTATGGGTCATATCGCAGATAATGCTGAATCCGTTGAAGGCGCTGACGAAAAAATCCGCGTTGTGTTCGCATAAGCAACGTCCATGATTAAAATTGCTGTTCTTGTTTCAGGTAGTGGCTCCAACTTACAAGCCTTGATTGATGCCAATCTCTCAGGTCAAATTGTTGGGGTCATTTCAAATAAACCTGAAGCCTTTGCATTACAACGTGCAGAAAAAGCAGGAATTGCAACTGCAGTCATTGAGCACAAACAATATCCTACTCGTGAAGCTTTTGATGATGTCATGCATCAACAATTGCTCGCTTGGGATGTTGATTTGGTGATTCTTGCTGGCTTTATGCGTATTTTAAGCGCAAATTTTGTGAAAAATTGGGAAGGGAAAATGATCAACATTCACCCTTCACTTTTACCAAATTATAAAGGCATGCATACTCACCAACGTGTACTCAAAACTGGCGATGTCTTTCACGGTTGCACCGTTCATTATGTGACTGCTGAATTGGATGCTGGGCAAGCTCTGGCACAAGGTGTTCTCAAAGTGAATGTGCATGATGATGCAGGTAGCCTAGCAAATCGTGTACATGTACTCGAACATATCATCTACCCACAAGTCGCTGAATGGATTTGTAATGGTACGATTCAACACACTGAAAATGGCGTGTTATATCGTGGTCAGCCAATGCAAGATGCTGTGCAATTCTGCAAATTTTAATTGATGAATTAAATGATCATTTGCAAAATGGTCAGCAATAAAAAACGCATCCAAGGATGCGTTTTTTATTGCCTACAAGAACGATGTTTCACTTTTTTGCATATTCTGCGAGCATCATTTTAATGATTTCAACAGTTTCATCGGGCTTTTCTAAAGGAAACATGTGACTGCCTGATACTACTTTAAATGATGCTCCAAATTTCTTCTCAACCATTTGTGGAAATTTACGTGGCAAGAATGGCCCCTGCTCTGCAATTAACAATTGCACAGGAATTTTTGGCTTTGCCTGTGGCAACCACCACAATGATGGATTGGTTCTAAAAATTTGAACTTCATCATCACGCGAAATGGTCAGTTCAACGCCACCACGCTCTAGATCATCCATCAATGCATAATCAATATAGGCTTGAAAACAATCTTCATCAAAGTTTTTATAAAAACCTTTTGGACGCAGGAGCTCTGCCGCTTGCTCACGACTTTCCCAGTGATCACGGCGACGCTTCGACAATCCAGCTGGAGACATAGCATCGACCATTTTCAGCTTCAAGATTTTGGCAATATGCAATGCCAAAGCTTCTTTACCCATAATCATCGGTGGATCAATCATTAAGATTTGCTCAAACAATTCGGGACGCTGCAAAGCCGCCTGAAAAGTTAAAACAGAACCCAATGAATGCCCTAGACCAATCACTTTTCGACCTTGTGATTGGCGTACAATACTATCAATCACTTGCTGAGTCAGGCTGTACCAATGATTATCAATTGGATAACGTTTATCTGGCCCTAACAAAGGCACATAAATCACGTCATATTCATCACTAAGTAAATCGAAAAGTTTTTGATATACCTTTGATGGCACGCCATTGGCATGCGCAAAGTGAATTAATGGCTTCATTGTAACTTCGTGGTATTTTCAGATTGGACTTGCTGAGAAATTGACGTTGCAAAACCTTGACCAATTGAACTTCCCATACGACCTAAAACAGAGTCAAATGGACTGTATTCAATTGTATAGTTCACAGCTTTTTCAGTTTTGAGTTCACGTTTTAATGTGTTCAAACTACCTGTACGGTCTGCAATACCCAATTTAACTGCCTGTTCACCTGTCCAGAATAAACCAGAGAAAATCTCAGGATCATTTGATTTTAATTTCTTACCACGACCTTCTTTTACTGCATTAATAAAATGCGTGTGGACATTATCAAGCACAGCTTGTACATGTGCTTTTTGTGCAGGATCAACAGGTTGTGTCATTGAAAGAATGGCTTTATTTTCACCTGATGTCATGGTTCGGTCTTCAACACCTAGTTTTTGCATTAAACCGTTTACACCATAATTTGGCATAATTACACCAATTGAGCCCACTAAGCTTGATGGATTAACAATAATTTCATCCGCAGCTGAAGCAATATAATAAGCACCTGATGCACCTGTATCACCAATAATCGCATAGAGCTTTTTACCAGTATGTGCTTTTTTCAAATACTGTATCTCTTGCCAAATTTCATCCGACTGAACTGGTGAACCACCCGGCGAATTAATATTGAGCACAACAGCTTTACTTTGTTTATTTTCAAAGGCTTTTTTCAAAGACTTAATTGTGTTGGTGCTATTTACACTTTGTTTATCCGCAGCAATTGTTCCAACAATATCAACAACTGCAATATGCGAACCTGCTGTTGCTGTCGGATCAGAACTCGCTGTACTGCAACTTTTTCCCATCGCAACGATGATAAAAAGTAGATACGCAAAAGTTAAAAATTTAAAAAATATTCCCCATCGACGGGCACGACGTTGCTCTTCCACAGAAGAAAGCACTGCTTTTTCTAATATCTTCCATTCATTGCCTGTAGGCTGATGGATATTATTTGAAGAATTTGGCTGTTTTTCTTCAGGTTTTGGTGGCCATTCGGACATATAAAAAACCTTATCTAACGAAAATTTCGTTGTCATTATATACACGCTACAGCGGAAAACTGTCTAATCAATTCATTTTCCCCTATAATTATTTTACTTTTTTCTTCTATCAATATCAGACTAAAACGCGATGACCGACAAGAATTCACAGGATACCACTTATCACCTGTTAAAATTTATCAGCCGTCAACCAATTCAAATTTCAAAATTTATCGCCAAAGGTTTGGCTGGGCTTGTCAACATTTTTAAGATTTCTAAAACATCCGCGACGATTCAACGAAATCTCAAAATTGCATTGCCTGAGTTATCTGATGAAGAACGTGAACAACTCACGAAACAAGCTATCCGCAATGAGCTCATGTCTTACTTTGAGTTTTTTAGTATTTGGGGTGCAAGTACTGAAAAAAATATTCAGCGTATCCATAGCATACATGGTGCAGAATATTTACATGATGCACTTAGTCTAAATAAAGGTTTGGTCTTAGTTGTGCCACATTTTGGTACTTGGGAAATCATGAATGCATGGATTGCTCAATTTACTAAAATGACCATCATGTACAAACCTGTAAAAAGTGAATCAGCCAATAACTTTGTGCGTGCTGCACGTAGTCGTGAACAAGCAACTTTAGTCCCGACAGATGAATCTGGTGTACGTCAGATTTTTAAAGCCCTAAAACAAGGCGGTACAACAGTTATTCTACCTGACCATACGCCTCATGCTGGTGGCGAATTAATCCCATACTTTGGTGTTCCCTTATTGACCAGCAATTTAAGTGCAAAACTCATTCAAAAGACTAAAGCACGTGCTTTACTTTTATATGCGATTCGAAATGAGGATCATGGTTTTGATATGTATATTGAACCCATTGATGAGAAAATTTATCAGGGCAATGCTAATGATGGCTCTATTGTGATTTTCAAAGCAATTGAAAAATTAATCCAGCGTTATCCTGAACATTATCACTGGAGTTATAAACGCTTCAAAGCTAATCCTCAACTCCGAAATTTATATAATGTCAGCGATGAAGAAGTTGAAAAGCGTGTACATAATGTACGTGAACAATATGAACGTGAGCGAATGAACCAGACATGTGAACAAAATATAAGCTAATCAGCTGTAATGGATTTTGTGCTGTAGTCATACCATTTATATTTGGCTCTTTCTTCAAGCAGTTTTATATTTTTACCCTTTTCTACAAAATGTATTGTTCCACTCTTTGCGGTTTGCAAAAATGGGATACCGAGTTTATCTAAACGTGATTGGGTCAACATAGCTGGATGCCCATAACGATTAAAACGCCCAGCCGATACAATCGCAAGTTTCGGCTCTAAATGCTGCAAAAAAGTATAAGCTGAACTATATTGGCTGCCATGATGACCAAGTACCAATACATCTACGCTTAAGTTAGGATAATTTTGCAAAATTTTATATTCAGTCTCCCAACCTGCATCACCCATCAATAAGAAATTTTTAAATCCATTTTTTTCGCGAACCGAAACATAGAGTACGCATGAACTTTCATTGGTATTAAATGGAATCGCTTCTTGTTGTTCTCTACTCGGGGACAATACTTTAAAAAATACCTGGTTATCCCAATTCCATGCTTGCCCTTGCAGACACAACACCTGTGGTACCGCCCAGATTTTCTCAACCTGTTGATTTGTATATAACTGACCAATAGTAAGCTGCTCATATATTGAAAAGAAACCACCACTATGGTCTTGATCCAAATGTGTCAGCACAACTTGGTCCAACTTCCGAACCCCATTCACACTGAGAAAGGGCTGAATTATATTCTTTCCAATACTAAATTTTGATTCATCATAGTATCCTCCAAAATCAACCATCATCGTGTGTTGATGATAACGAATAAAAATAGACTGCCCTTGCCCAACATCTAAGACTGAAAGCTGAAAAGGCACAGGATTGCGTATAGGCAAGACCACAAATATGAGTCCTATCCAGCCCCAACTTTTTGGCATAAGTCCTTGTGGTAAAAATACAATCACTAAAGCCAAAATGAGCAATAAAATCTGCGTGTTTTTCATTGCAACAGCATCTAATGCCGGCGAAAATATTCGATCTAATCCATATAACACGACATGCAGTAATTCTATAAAAAGATCGTTGAGCTGAAATAATGCACTTGAGAGCGGTTCAAAAATGAAATAAGCCAACGCAGCCAAAATATCGAGAGGCACAACCACAAATCCAAGCCAAGGGATGGCAAATAGATTACTCAACGGTGTAATCCACGCAATTTGTTTAAAGAAAATAATCATTAATGGAAACAGTGCGATAAAAATTTTCCACTGTGACTCTATTAATATCATTAACGCATTTTTAATGCTTTGTGCATATGTAAGCTGCTCTGCATTCATTTGCTTACGCTGTAAGGTTTGATAAATCCTTAATAAAATAAAGCAGGCTCCATAGGACAACCAAAAAGCTGCGGATAAAATACTAAAAGGATCAAATAACAATAAAATTGATGCACTAAATATTAATAACGCAAAAGGCCGAATTCTCTGTTGAAGTAAAAGCATGGCACTTGCGACCAAACAAATAATTAAGGTACGTAGGGCGGGAATATCAAAACCTGTAAAAGCACAATATAAGCTCACACACATGATAAATGGCAAGACCAATACATATTGTTGAGGCCATTTTAGATACAAATCTGGTAGCCATTTAGCTAAACTACGTCTAATGCACCAACAAACCAAAATCGCAAATATCAAGACATGTGGCCCTGAAATGGCCAAAAGATGACTCATACCAAAACGTTGAAATAATTGCTCTGTCCCTCTATTTAATAAGCTTTTATCTCCAGTTAGTAGAGCCAATATCAGCCCATTATTTCTTAAAGGTTGCTTTTGAATAAACTCTCGTAATCTCAATCGTTGTTTTTCAATTGCTATTTTGAATTGATGCAAAATAGCTTGGTGTTGACATAGATCTGAATTAAATCCAAGTAATGCCACTTGCTGCTCAGTCAAATATTCCAGTTGTTTCACGTCAAAACTTGCATGAAGATTTTGCTGGATATTCCATTTTTCTATATCAAATGCACCTGGTGTTGCATAACTTTGACTGGGTTTTACTCTGCCCCACATTCGGTAATATTGACCAGGCTCAAGCTTTAATTGTTGTTCCTGCAAAATTTGCGTACTTATCGATGCAGAAAAATATTGTGCTTGAGAGCTTAAATTTAAAACTTGAATGGTTTGCTGTACTTTTTGTTCTTTAAGCTGACTAATTTCTGGTAAATAGACAATCAGTTCAGCCTCATATTGCTCATGTTGGATGAGTGCTAAACGTTCATCCAATTGAGTAGTGGCATAACCAAAACCCAAAACTATGCCAATCAAAACATTGAGTATTAATTGTAAGGTTAAAGGAAATATCTGTTTAACATCAGGGATAAAGTTACCTTGCAATTTTTGCCATAGCACAAAAATAACCAAGACCAACCATGTTGAAATGTGCAGATTCCAAGCATGGCTTCCCATAAGAGAGATACCAATAATCCAGCCCATACAAAACCATTGCAGCATGTCATATTCTTTTTATTTTTTATGAGCGGCAATAATAAAGCCCACCGAGGTGAGCTTCAATAAAACAATCTTAATCCATTAAATCACAGCAAGTAAAAGCTTTACTCTTCTACCCATAAACCATCTTGCATATGTAAAATGGCATCTGCAGATTGGGCGAGATATTCATCATGTGTGACAATCAGCATCGCCATGTTAAACTCTTTACGCAATTCGGTCAGTAATTCAAAAATTTTTACAGCGGTTTTACGATCCAGATTACCCGTCGGCTCATCAGCCATCATCAGTTTAGGTTTTGCAACCAAAGCGCGTGCTAAAGCAACACGTTGACGCTCACCACCCGATAATTCACCCGGTTTATGCGTCATACGATGTGACAAACCAACACGCTCAAGAAGATATTCAGCTTGCTGTTTCACTGCTTTGAAGCTACTAGATTTGCGTAACATCAGCGGCATTGCAACATTTTCAAGTGCGCTAAATTCAGGCAACAAATGATGAAACTGATACACAAAACCCAAATGTTCATTACGAATATAACCACGCTCTGCTTCACCTAGTGTGTCAAAACGCTGTCCATGAATAAATACCTCACCGGACGTTGGGCGGTCTAATCCACCCAACACATGCAATAAAGTACTTTTACCTGAACCACTTGAACCAACAATTGAAACAAACTCACCTGCTTTAACCTGTAACGATAAGCCACGAATGACATCGACATTGGACTTACCATCGGTGAAAGACTTGGTAATATTTCGGGCATCTAAGATGAGATTACTCATAACGTAATGCCTCCGCAGGTTGTACTTTCGCTGCACGTAATGCTGGATAAATTGTCGCTACAAAGCTCAAACCTAATGATAATGACACAATCACCGCAACATCTTGCCATCTTAAATATGAAGGCAAGTAGTTGATGAAATAAGCATCAAACATATTCAGGCCCAATGTGTTGTTTAACCAACCAACAAAGTTACTGATACTTGATGCTGCAATAATACCGAGGATCGCACCTGAAACCGTACCAATCACACCAATCACCGTACCTTGCACCATAAAAATACGTGTAATCGTGCCTGGAGATGCCCCCAAAGTACGTAAAATTGCGATATCCGATTTTTTATCAGTTACCACCATGACCAATGACGACACAATATTGAAAGCGGCTACCAATACAATAAGGAACAACAGTAAGCTCACCATTGCTTTTTCCATTTGAATAGCGCTAAACAAATTACCGTGTGTATAGGTCCAATCAGATGCATAAAAGTTTGCAGGTAAGTCACGCACAATTTCTTGCGATACCTGTGGGGCTGCAAAAATATCATCTAATTTCATGCGCACGCCTTGTGCACCATCTGGTAAGCGTAACAGCGTTGATGCATCATTCAATGCGACATAACCCATCATCGAATCAACTTCAGCACCAATACTGAAAATACCCACGATTTTAAAGCGTTTAAAACGAGGAACTACACCTGCTGGCGAAGGCGTCGCTTCAGGAAGTACCAAAGTCACACTATCATTCAAACCTAAACCTAAGGCATCGGTCATCTGCTTACCCAGCACAATGCCAAACTCACCTTTTTTCAGGCTATCAATACTGCCTTCAACCATGTGGTTTTGGATAATTGAAACCTTTTTTTCGTATTCAGGCTCAATACCACTAACCATAATGCCTGAAACTTGTCCCTGAGCTGTCAACATCCCCTGTAGCTGTGTAAAAGGTGCTACACCTTGAACATGCTCATGCTGTTCAATTTTTTTTGCAAGTTCTGGCCAATTTGTTAAAATTTGTGTTGAAGAAACAGTGGCTTGAGGTATCATTCCCAAAACACGCGTTTTAAGTTCTCGATCGAAACCATTCATCACAGATAAAACTGTAATTAGGACTGCCACACCTAAGGTGAGGCCGATCATAGACACCAGAGCAATAAAAGAAATAAAGTGGTTACTGCGCCGTGCGCGAGTGTATCTCAACCCTATATACAGCGAGATTGGTTTAAACATAACCATCTAGTCCGAGGTAATAATTATGGAAAATTTACAGCATCAAAGCGTTCAAACTGAACGCCGTGTAATGTCGCGTATCGATGCTGCCTTGCGCATTAACTATCAGATTATTTCTGATGATGTTGCACTGAACGATCCTTACGATCCAAATTTTGTGTTGCCGCGCTATTTTCTACTACTTGCTGAATTAGATCAATTTGATCATGCACTCAACTACGAATTAGAACAATTAGCTGAAAAAGATCAACAAATTGCTCGAATCTTATCCTTATTTAACCAAAAGTTAAACCTGATAACGGGCTCTTTGTATGACGCAATTGTACAAAGCATGTTACCAGTGCCTGAACATGTCAATTTTTCAGAAACCGGTTTAAGCTTTTTCAGTGAACGCCCAATTAAAGAAGGTACTTATATCCACCTCACCTTAAGCCATCCTGAAAATTTCTTTCACATTGCTGCAACTGCACAAGTCGTTTACAGCCGTGAAGAGGAAAGCAATTTATACAGAACAGGCGCTTATTTTGTCACCTTACTGCCACAAGACCGCGTCAAACTTGCAGAGTGTATCGCACTGACCCAAAACAAAGAGTGATTTTTAATCAATGTTTTAATTTGTGGGCGAGCTCTCTGTTCGCCCGAAAATCTTTATAAAAATAAACAAACAAGCCTGATAATAGAATCACAGCACCAAGTAAAACCATCAATGATAATTTTTCATTATTCAGTAAAGCACCAAAGAGCATAGCAAGCATGGGGGTTAATACTGTCGTCAACGATAAAGTAGTCGCTTTAATATTTTGAACCAATTTGAAATAACAAAACATCGCAATTAACGATGCCATGATTACCGCATAACCCAAACCAAGTAGTGCTTTGGCTGAAGGAACACTTGTTGGTGCAAGATGCCATATAAACGGCAGCATACACAATGAAAATAATGCTGAAACCATGATGGAACCCGTTGCCTGAGACATCGGCTGCAAGGGTGCATTCACTTTTTTAACCCAAAAAATTGAAGCGCAGTATACAAATACACTGATCAGCATCAAAACGATCCCCATCGGATGTACATGTTGATCACTCCCACCGAGACAGATGATACCGAGTCCAACAACTGCGATACCCATACCCAGCCATTGCAATCGGCTCAAATACACCTGAAAAAAGAAACGTCCAATTAAGCCTGTCATGATGGGTGCAAGTCCAAACATCAAGGCAATAATGCCGGAGCTTAAATATGCGGTTGCCATGTAAGTAAAGACTTGTGAACCAATAAAACTAAATGCTCCTGCCAAATAGCTATGTAGTGATTTACCATCTAAAGGCAATGTATTTTTAAACAGAACAAGTAACGCAATCGCAAGTGGTAGTGCTAAAAAGAATCGCAGTGCTAACGCCCAAAAGGCATTAATATCACTAACACTCCACACAATGGCTAAAGGGGTGGTCGACCAAATAAATACCAGCAGTGCGTAGGTCATCCCCAAGTTTACTTTAGAAGGCATAGAGGATTACTTCTGCGCAGTTTTGCGTTTTTGCTTTTGAATAGTTTGGTCCAAACTACTGGAAAATTCTCGTTTATCTCGCTCAGAAATCGGCGCTGGACCACCTGTTTGTACACCTGCGCCACGCAAGGTATCCATAAAATCTCGAAGATGTAAACGTGCTTTCACATTCGCAGTGGTGTAGATTTCACCACGTGGATGAATCGCAATTCCACCGCGCTCAATCACTTCAGCAGCTAAAGGAATATCTTGTGTCATCACGATATCATTTTCATTCATACGCTGAATAATTTCTTTATCTGCTGCATCTGCCCCGCTCATGACTTGAATAGAGTTAATACGTACCGATGGTGTGATACCCACATTTTGATTCGCGACAAAGGTCACTTCTAATTGGTAACGATCTGACGCACGAATAATCACGTCACGCAAAATACGTGGTAAAGCATCTGCATCCACCCACAGTTTAAATGGCAGCACAAAAAATCCATCAGCAATTAAAGATAGATCAGTTTAACAAATCCCCATGACAATTTGGGTGCATTGATCAAATTGATACAACAAGCATTCTCTTATATCGAGAAAAAACTAATGCTGCGTTTGAGATCGTCTAGAAATGAAATGTGCCCGATAAGCCAATTGAATTACATAAAAAAATGCTATTAAGCATCTATATCTACTGATTTCATGATAAATATGAGTTCAGTGACTTGAAAATCACAAATTACCCTCGATTTATATATAAAACCAACCCAACATCAATTGTGCATATGAAAAAACAAAATAGCCCTGAAATTATCACCATTGAAGATCAAACCTTTGGCAGTCATGTCGAACATTGGAATTTACTTACCAGTAACCCAGCGACAGATGTGCCGGTATGGTTAGGACAGGCACTCGATGCGCCAATCATGCCAATGGGCTTATGTGCACAAGAAAGTGATATGGATGCTTCTTCATGGCTGATTCAAGGTCCTGCCAAAGCCAGCATTCAATTGTGTCAGGTCATTGCTGTTGAAAATAATAAACCTAAAGCGGTAAAAACGGCATTTCCAAGCTTTGATAGTCCGTATAAAACCAAAGCGACTATTGAGCGAATTATTACCTGCAAATCTAATACACAAGCGGTGCTCTGCCTTGATCTGGGTGCGAATACCAGTGTGTATGCCTTTGACAGTCTGTACAGTGTCAACCACAATCAATATGAAAAAGATGCCTCATATAGTGTGCAACTTAATGCATGGGCATATGAGCTAGAACCTGTTGCCGATCATGAACAATTGGTCGTCGATGATCCCGCATCGATTAAACATCATCGTGCACTCAATGACATTTTGGCAGCGAATAACGGTGTCGCGCCTGCAGATGTCCATGAACAAATTAAAGCATGGCAGCCAAAGTCTGAAGATGACAAAGCACCTGTCACTGTAGATTTTTCAAAAATGGTCGCTTACCTCTATGGTGAAACATTAGGGCAAGAAGATGAAGCTTGGTTCCAAGGGCATATTGTGGGTAAAACCCATATGCAATTTAAAGATCAAGAATATACGCTCTATGACGTGACCTTGATTCACGAAGACAACCAAGAAGCTGTCATTGTAAGGGTTGCTACACGCAATGCTGCGCATAAAGATTTTACTGTCGGTCAGTATATTCGTGGAAACCTATGGATTCAGGCAAATATTTACGCAAAATATGCCTAATTTAAATTCAAAAACCGTTACATTATTCAAAATAATGAAGAAAGTGACGGTTTTTTATTTATCTATAAAAACAAACAACTAAGTTAATATTTTAATTTTTGATCAATATTTATCCACAGCGTTTAAATTTAAAACCAGATTTAAATTCATTTTAAAATAAGTTATCCACAATATTAAATTCAAAATAAGCAACAAAATTAATCAAAACTTCTAAATGAAATTATTTAAAAAACCTGAAAAATAAACAACATATATGCAAATTGAAACTATTTTAATGTATTAGGTTGAGTATTTTTAAACAAATTAAATAGTTTGGTAAGTTTATCTAAGATAGTACTTTATTTAATCAAATATTTATGTTAAAAATGCGTTTAAGAAATATGAATTAACGATAAATAGATCGGAAAGAATATCTATGAAAGTCGTGCAAGAAGAAAACTTATCGCAAGTCGATCATCAAATTGAATCTCGATACCGTATCGAGCCAATGTCCTGCTTATTTTTTATCTTAGGCATGCTCATCTGCGCATATTTTTTACATAATTTTGTGCTTTAACATCGACTTTAAACATCCCATACGCATAAAAAAACCGGCTTAAGCCGGTTTTTTTCACTTTATCAAATTATGCATTACGTTTTGCAAAATCATCCATAAAGTTTACAAGTGCTTGTACGCCTTCAAGTGGTACAGCATTGTAAATACTTGCACGCATACCACCAACAGAACGGTGACCCGCTAAGTTTAGAAGATGATTTTCTTCTGCTTCTTTTAGGAATTGTTTTTCCAACTCTGGTTTTGCCAAAGTGAAAGGTACGTTCATAATTGAACGGTTTTCTTTCGCAATCGGGTTCGCATAGAAATCGCTTGTGTCGATATAGCCATAAAGTAATTCAGCTTTCGCCAAGTTTGCTTTATAAATTGCTTCTACACCACCCTGCTCAAGTAACCATTCAAATACTAAACCTGATAAGTACCACGCATAGGTTGACGGTGTGTTCACCATTGAATCATTTTTCGCTTGCGCAGAATATTTCAAAATGCTTGGAATTTCTGCTTTAGCTTGATCTAGTAAATCATCACGAATAATAACAATGGTCAAACCTGCAGGACCAATATTTTTTTGCGCGCCTGCATAGATCAGACCAAATTTAGAAACATCTAAAGGTGCCGATAAAATACTTGATGAGAAGTCAGCAACCAATGGTTTATCAGTTTCAGGAATATTCGCAAACTGAATACCGCCGATCGTTTCATTATCTGCATAATGTACATAAGCAGCAGCATCAGATAAATTCCATGTGCTTTGATCTGTAATCGCTAATTTACCATCAACCATTGTACCAGCTTCAACAACATTGATATCGCCATAACGCTGCGCTTCTTTCAATGCTTTTTCAGACCAGATACCAGTGTGGATATAATCAGCTTTGCTGTTTTTACCCAAAAGGTTTAATGGAATTGCAGAAAACTGAAGTGATGCACCACCTTGAAGGAACAGAACTTTATAGTTATCTGGAATATTCATGAGTTTACGCAGATCAGCTTCAGCTTTTTCTGCAACAGCGACATAGTCTTTGCTACGGTGGCTCATTTCCATGATCGAAAGACCTTTGCCATGCCAGTCAAGCATTTCAGCCTGAGCTTTTTCTAATACGGCAGTTGGTAATGCAGCAGGACCAGCACAGAAGTTGTACGCGCGCATGATTTTTCCTTTCAAAGTGAAACACAATAAAATGATGGCATTTAACCACATCTAGGCAGGGCTTGCAGTACATATAGCTGAAAATATTCCAATGCTGTCTAACATTTAAAGTTAAAATTTCAATAAAGATTGGCTTTATTTCCTCATATTTCAAATTATTAGCTTTACTGATATTTTTTATGGATTGGATTGATGCTAATTTAGGCTATGCGCTCAGAGAAAATGTTCGTCTTACTCTCAATACAAAAAATTTACATATGTATATGAAACAATACAACTACTTATACGTATAACGTGAATATAAAATACCGCCTATAATGGCGCAAAACCAGCAGTGAGTGAGCACTATGCCTCTACTTGAAATTCAGCCTTTTAAACTTAAGTTCAATTTATCTTCCGTGCTGTATCTCTCACTTACGTGTACCACTTGTTTTATTAGTCATAGTGCTGGGGCACAAAGCATCAGTTATGCGCAAGCCGAACAAGAACTATTACAAAGCTCTTATAGCAACCAGGCCAATCAAGCCTTACAACAATCTGCCCAATTACAAGCGCAAGCCATGAAAGGCTTAGGTCTGCCTCGTGTAGACTTAAATGTCAGAGCATATGCTTTTCACAATGAACTTGATGTGCCCTTGGGCGCATTGAAAAATAATTTAGAACACACATTAAGTCAGGGGGTGAATAATAAAATTGATGAGACCTTGCCAAGCGATGTTGCTGTTCCACTAAAAGATGCATTACAACAACCGATTCGTGATGGTGTTGGACTGATTCCAGACTCATCTCAAGTGGTATTAGATGACCAAGTTATACGCCCGACTGTTTCAGTGATGATGCCCCTCTATACAGGTGGCCTCACGAGCAGTGCCAAAGAAATTGCGAATATCCAAGCACAAAGAAGTAAGTTAAACACCGAGCAACAACAAGACATTCAACGTTTTGAATTAATTCAGGCTTATTTTAATGTGCAACTGCAAAAAAAATTATTAGATAGTAGCCGTTTCAACTTAAAAGCCATGCAGCAACATTATGACAATGCTCTAAAAATGGAGCGACAAGGCTTCATCAGTAGAGGTCAGCGCATGCAGTTTGAAGTCGCAAAAAATAATGCACAACGTAGTGAGCAAAACACTGAAGCAAATTTGCGTTCTAGTCTATTTAAGCTCAATAATTTATTACAGAGTAGCGAAATCACTGATTTAACGACACCTTTATTTATTAATCAGCAGAATCATCAAAATCTCAATGCGCTACTCAAGACTTATCAGCAACAATCGAGTCTGATTCGTAAAATACAGATGGACACTCAACTTGCAAATGCAAATGTTAAAGCGCAAAGTGCAGCCAAAAAACCCAATGTATTTGCCTTTGGAGAATATAGTCTAGATGATAAGCAAAATTGGATTGTCGGGGTGGCTGCTCGCTATAATCTTTTTTCAGGCATCGACAAAAATAAAAATATACAAGCGGCAGAATTACAACGTTATGCCTCTGAACTCATGACTGAACGCACCAAACAAGAAATTGAAACTGTCATCTACGGTTCCTATAACGAACTGACATCGGCTCAGCAAAGTCATGCTTTGATACTGGCGAATATGCAGGCCGCACAAGAAAACCTAAGGATTCAACAATTGTCTTTCAAAGAAGATATGGGTACTGCAAGCCAAGTCATTGATGCACAAAATGCTTTGAATACATTGCAAAGTGACATGGCATTAAATGCTTATAAATATGTGATGTCACTCGCCACCCTATTACAGAGTCATGGCTCGATTGACCAGTTTCAAAGTTATGCCAATCAAGCACAAACTGATTTTATTCGTTAATTTAGACTGAGGGAAAAAAATATGAATCAGCAATCCACTGATAATACAAACACAACCTCAGCTGAAAACAATGAAAGAGCTGATGAAAAAATGTCGAATAAACAAGACTTAAACCAATCTTCAGAAACCATTGATTCCGAAGAAAAAACTGATAATGGCCTATTAGCAAACACAGAGCCTGTAAATAAATCAAAGAAAGGAAGCTCTCCTTCTCACGCAGAAGCAAGTACTGAACAGCCTACGCCGCCAAAGCAAAAATCCAATATGATTAAACTGATTATTGCGATTATTTTGATTTTACTGGTGGGCCTAATTGCATTTGGATTATGGAAAAGTTATCAACCAAAGTTAATTGAATTACAAGGCCGTGTAGAAGCTGAAACCATTCATGTCAGCACCAAAGTGCCAAGTCGAATCGAAGAAATTTATGTCCATGACGGTGAGAAAGTGCAAGCTGGGCAAGCCATGGTGCGGTTTAGTAGTCCTGAGGTTGAAGCAAAAAAACAGCAAGCCCTAGCGACACTTCAATCGGCACAAGCTTTATTATCAACCACTGAACGTGGTTCTCAACAAGAAAATATTGATAGTCTGTATGCTAATTGGCAAAGTCTTAAGGCACAACAACAACTTGCTCAAACGACGTTTCAACGTGGGCAAAATTTATTTAAGGAAGGTGTCATTTCTAGACAACGCCGTGATGAAATGCAAGCTGCTGCCATTTCATCAGCACAAATGACAGAAGCATCCTACCAACAATATGCACGTGCAAAACGTGGCAGTACCCCTCAACAGCAAAGCTCAGCCGAAGCACAAGTCAAAATTGCACAAGCTGCTGTAGATGAAGCTAATGCTTTAGAAGCTGAAACACAGCTGGTTGCGCCTTCTGCGGGAACAGTGTCTAAAATTTATGGCAAAGTTTCAGAACTGGTTGCTATGGGGGTGCCAGTTGTGAGCCTTCTACAAGATGATAGCTTGTGGATCAGTTTAAATGTCCGTGAAGACCAATATGCGCAAGTTTATCAAGCCAAATCATTAACTGGCTTTATTCCAGCTTTGAATCAATCTGCTGATTTCAAAATTGAGCATATTGAAGCTGAAGGTGAATTTGCCACCATTAAGACTACGCGCCAAACGGGTGGTTATGATATTCGCAGCTTTAAAGTTCAGCTTAAACCAGCTCAAAAAATCCCTGGACTTAAAGTTGGTATGAGTGTGCTGTTCAAAATTAAAGAGAACAACTAAATGTGGATGGGCATGCTACGTGAATTCCGCTATTTGATTCAGCATAAATGGGACTTGTGTATGGTTACACTCGCCCCTGCTTTAATCATACTTCTCTTTAGCAGCATGTTTTCCCAAGGCAAGCCTGAACACCTTGCAATTGCCATTATCGATCAAGACCAAAGCAGCTTAAGCCAAAATATTATTCGCTTTACAGAACTCAATCATGGTCTAAATGTCAAAGCGATTACTACCAATGTTAACGAAGCTGAACAATTAATTAATCAAACAAAAGTTTGGGGTTATATACACATTCCTGCGGGCGCAGAACAACGTTTGGTGCAAGCGAAGGATGCTCAAATAAGTATCGCCTATAATCAAAGCTATTTTAGTGTTGGCAACAGTATTTCTTCTGCAATGCTATTAAGTACTTTACAAGCGATGGCCGATTTCACTGGAAATCATTATTTTGAAAATAACATTCCTTATCTTGATGCCCCAACGCCGAATGTCAAAATTTCTCCCCTATATAACCCAGGCCTGAATTACGAGTTCTACCTAGAACCTTATATGATCCCTGCGATTTTACATTTGCTCCTCTGTTGCTGTGTGGCGTTTTCTGTAGGGCAAGAAATTAAAGCGGGTAAGTTACAAAATTGGACGCAAACGCAAAGTTTATCTCGTGCCTTAATCAGTAAAAATTTAAGCTATGTGCTGATTTTCAGTTTATGGACTTGGGCATGGATGTTCTGGTTAATCGAATTTCGTGGATGGTTCATTCAAGGCTCATTATGGATCATTCTGCTCGGTCAGCTATTCTTCTATAGTGCCTATGCATTTATTAGCTCGACTGTCGTTTTAGCAACCAAAGACCTAGCAAAATCTTTTGGCTTTATTGCAGTCTACGGTGGATCATCACTTAGTTTCGCAGGCGTGACCTTACCTTTAAACAATGCACCGATGTTCACCAAATTTTGGGCAAACATTATTCCCTATACACCTTATGCAAAATTACAAACAGAACAATGGGTGATTGGTAGTCCACTAAATATTTCGATAACTCCACTCATCACATTGATGATTTACTGCATGTTCTATTTTGGACTTGCGTGGTTCTTTCTTCGAAAAATCACCAAGGAGGCCGTGCAATGACATCCTTCTTTCAATTTTATATACAGACGTTTAGAGATATCTTTAAACATAGCTCTATATTTACCACTCTCGTACTGTCAGTATTTCTATATAGTTTTTTCTATCCAATTGCCTATCAAGCGGAACATGCCGAGTCACTGCCCATCATTGTGGTCGATGAAGAACAAAGCATGGTCACCAATCGGATTATAACGACTGTTGCAAATAGTCCTAACGTTGAAATACGTGCTATCACAGGCAATTTTGCAGAAGCTGAAAGCATGTTACGTAAGCAACAAGCCGACGGTATTTTACTTTTACCGAGTAACCTTTCCAACAGCATACGGCGGGGTGAAACAGGTGGCATCGGATTATATTTAAGTGCAGCGAACTTTCTTAAAACCCAAAAAATTGGCTTGGGTCTCGCAACTTCAATAGAAAATGCACTAGTAGAACATACTGAAAAATTTCAAAATATCTCTGAATTCAGCCCTGCACTATCCATTCATAAAATACCACTGTTCAATCCACTCTCCGGTTATGGCAGTTATATTTTCCCTGCGGTTGCCCCCTTAATTATTCATCAAACCATTTTGCTTGGTCTGTGTATGCTCATTGCGACCTATCGACAAAATCTTGCTTGGCGTACAAGTACCACACAATTTTGGGGAATCTTTTTTACGATCTTAACTATTGGTACGCTTGGCTGCTTGTACCTTTTCGGCTTTACCTTTTGGTTGAATGATTATCCACGTGGCGGCAACTTTTGGGGTATGGTCATTGCCGTACCGATTTTTTTAAGTAGTATCATTGCGATCACGCTATTTTTAGCGACTTATTTAGATATGCCTGAACGAGCTGGACATGTCATCGTTTTTAGCTCAATTCCACTTTTTTTACTTTCAGGAACAGCTTGGCCACATGCTGCAATGCCAATCTGGATGCAACATATAGCGCAATTATTACCCTCAACCCAAGGCATTCAAATGTTTATACAGCTGAATCAAATGGGTGTCCCAACTTATTTCATTATTCCAAAACTGATTTATTTAACTACTGTCGCAGCTGTATTTTTATGCCTTGCTTATTGGCGATTAAATCAAAGGAGAAATTAAGTAGCAATTGCAGCAATTTTTGAAGTTAGAACCTAGCTCTATGGTAAATGTGAAATAAAATGACTACATTGCCTAAATAGAATCAAGAACATAAATTTCATTTATTAAGATCAAGCAAATGCCTCATTTCATACAGAGTTAACTATAGGTGTTTACGCTGACTGTTGAGGCAGCTTCAACATGGTCTGCAAGGGTTACATCGTCAGATGTTGGTTCATTGACTAGAGCATCATCTAGTTCAGCAGTATCCGTTAATTTTTTATTTTCACGCTCAACCCAAAGTCCACGCACTTTATCACCACCATCATGCCCATCAAATACGATGCTCATATAGACGTCATATTGAGGATAGCTAAATTGATAAACCAAAGTTGTGGTTTTTCCTTCAGATAAATTATTCGTTGCCAATGTTCGTATTACGTCAACTTCTGATGTTTGCTCATCAGCAGGAATCATTAACTTCATCTGCTCGAACAAAGTTAAGTCCTTCCGCAGTGCGTCTTGTATATCTGGCTCAACTAAACTTAATAAGTCTGTTTGATTGGGTTGTTGCAATGCTGTATAGATTTTTTCTGCTTTATGCCGCTGCAAATTTGATTCTTCAGGTAAAGCTGCATCTATTTTATCAACTACGTAACTTCCTATTTTTTCACACGCTGTAATCGGTAGAATTAAACATGAAATGATTAAAAATTGTTTTAACACCTACTGGCTCCTTCTTATTTATTATTCAATCTTTAGATGAAATCTTAAATTTATATTCGGCTTAGAAAATAAGTAATTTAGCTGATTAATTTATTGCCCAATTATAAATCAAACTACTATATAAATTCTGTTCAATGTACCAATTGCTTTATTTTTTCCTCGTTTTTTCAAAAATGAAAATCTTCAAGACTGGTTATTAATAACTCATTTTTATTATATTCATAAATAAAAGTATAAATTTAAATCGTATTTCTAAATAAAAATGATAATTTAACAACCAATCAGTTGTTCATTCATTAAAAATATTAGCTGTATTCTCATATTAGCTGCAAAATATTCAAGTATTTATTCTCCCAAATTCTTCAGAAGCTTTTGCCAAGGCTGACTTCGTCTGTCTGCAGCATTTGTTTCATGGATGACTGTGGGCTTTTTTCCTCCCAAATCTGACATAAGAGCTTATGTATGAAAAAGATTAAGGTGAGCCTTGCTTGGCAAATCGTGATTGCTCTCATTCTAGGTATACTTGTTGGTTCTTTCCTACACTATTCTCCTGAATATCGTGATGCTTTAGTTAGTAACTTTCTAACCCCACTGGGTTCGATCTTTATTAACTTGATTAAGATGATCGTTATTCCACTTGTCGTTTCGATGCTTATTTTAGGTATTGCAAACACAAGCCATGGCAGCAACTTAGGTAAATTGGGTTTCAAAACGATTATTTATTTTGAAATTATTACCACTGTTGCCATTTTAGTCGGATTGATTGCAGCCAACGTATTCCAGCCTGGTGCCGGCATTGATATGTCTGCATTGACGCAAGTCGATATTTCAAAGTATCAAGAAACAACACATGAAGTGAGCGAACACTCTCATGGTTTGATTCAAACAATACTTTCACTGATTCCATCAAACTTCTTCGCTGCATTGACCAGTGGTCAGATGCTTCCAATCATTTTCTTCTCAGTGATGTTTGGCATCGGCTTAGGCTCATTGGATCAGGAAGTAAAACAACCGTTAATCAATGTATTAACTGCTGTTTCTGAAACCATGTTCAAAGTAACGCACATGATTATGCTATTTGCACCCGTAGGTGTATTCGGTTTAATCGCGGCAACGGTTGCGAACTTTGGTTTTAGTTCACTTGTTCCATTGCTGAAACTCGCTATTCTTGTATATGGCGCAATCTTCTTCTTCATTTTCATTGTTTTAGGTGCAGTTGCTAAATTCTGTGGATTCAGCGTTTGGGCAATTATTAAAATTTTGAAAGATGAATTAATTTTGGCTTACTCGACTGCAAGCTCTGAAACCGTTTTACCACGTATCATGGAAAAAATGGAAGCTTATGGCGCACCTAAGCCAATCACAAGTTTTGTCATTCCTATTGGTTATTCATTTAACCTTGATGGTTCGACCTTATATCAAAGTATTGCAGCAATCTTTATTGCGCAACTCTACGGCATTGATTTAACTATTACACAGCAAGTCATTTTGGTATTAACCTTAATGATTACTTCTAAAGGTATTGCAGGTGTTCCTGGCGTTTCATTTGTTGTACTTTTAGCGACTTTGGGTAGTGTTGGTATTCCACTTGAAGGTCTTGCATTCATTGCAGGTATTGACCGTATTTTAGATATGGCACGTACTGTATTGAACGTGATTGGTAACGCACTTGCTGTTCTTGTGATCAGTAAATGGGAAGGCCAATTCGATACTGAAAAACAAAAAAATTATGAAGCTGAAATGAAAAAAGCAGCATAAATATTTATCTCAAAAAAGGACGCTTCGGCGTCCTTCTTTCATCTCAAAACTTTGATTTCGATTCTTTAATTTTTTGCACCAAAAACTGAAATATTAAAGTCACGAATTTTGCTACTTCCCGCCGGCTTGTCAAAACTTACATCGTACTGAACTAAGTTCTTATTGGTATAACCATATTCGTAGGTCACCGTATATAACGAAGGCTTATCCGTGGCTTTTTCAATATGCTTAGCCACAATGTTTTTACGTGAATATTCTTGATTTGGAATGCCACGTGCAAACTTACGCAATTCTTTTTCATTCTGTACAAACTTAGCTTTTAGCTCGGGCTCAAAATAAGTGTATAGCTGATCAAAATTACCAGCACGCAGCTCATCATAAGCAGCTTGTGCTACTTGGGCTTGCTCTTGGCTTGGGTCAGGAATTGTATTTAATGCCTTTTGACCAATCTGATCACACCCACTTAAAGCTAAAAGTGAAACAACTGCAAAATATTTTAGTTTCATGTTGTACTCATATCGTGTTAGCAAATTCACCGATAAAAAAGGACGCCGTAGCGCCCTCTTTTCAGATCTAGAACTTAGTCTTCTTCAGGCTCATTTAAGTCCGATTCATTTTCAGTTTGATCCATAATTGTTGAGTCATCAACTAATTGTTCAGTTTCGATCGCATCAACTTCCTCAAAAGTTTCATCTTCTTCAACTGCTTCAATCGAAACAACACCAACAAGAAGCTCTTCATTACCTAAACGGATCAGACGGACACCTTGTGCATTACGGCCAGTTTGTGCCACTTCAGATGCGCGAGTACGCACTAAAGTACCACCATCCGAAATCAACATCAGTTCTTTGGTCGAATCGATAGCTACTGCACCGACCAATTGACCATTACGTTCTGAAGTTTTGATGGCAATGACACCTTTACCACCACGCTTCTTAGTTGGGAAATCATCTACAGGGGTACGTTTACCGTAACCATTTTCAGAAGCACAAAGCACTTCACCTGTTTCTGGAACCACGACCAATGAAACAATACGGCTAATCAATGCTGAATCTGTAGCATCTTCATCATCCGAATCCACATCTGCATCTTCAACATCTTCTGACTGTGCTGCACCAATGGTTACGCGCATACCACGTACACCCTTAGCAGAACGACCCATTGAACGTACATCAGTTTCGGCAAATCGAATTGCTTTACCTTCATTTGAGAACAACATAATTTGTTGCTCGCCATCGGTAATTGCGACACCAATTAAAGTATCATCGCCATTCAATTCAATCGCACGTAAACCGTTTGAACGAACATTAGAGAATTGTTCTAGTTCAACACGTTTAATCGTACCGTATTCAGTCGCCATGAATACATAGAAGTTTTTACGAACCGCTTCAGCTTGTTGTGCGAAGTCATTGATTATTTCATCATCAAGATCAGTGGTAGAAAGTTCTAAACCAAGCTGTTTCAACTGAACTCGTAATGCATCAGACAAGTCATCTGCACCATCTTCAATTTCAGCCAATGCTGCTTCAAGCTCAACGAAATGACCATTAATCACTTCATTGCTTTGAAGTTGTTCGCTATTTGCTTTTACGAAAGCTTTAAAGTCCGCTAAACGCTCTTTAAATTTCTTCGGTGCGTCAATCACAGGTAAAATTGCTGTAATTGTTTCATTATCATCCAGTGGCAATAAGTTCACCATTGGGCGACCTTTAGCACCACGTGATGCTTGTGGCACTTCATACACTTTCAGACGGTACACTTTACCAACATTGGTAAAGCAAAGTACTGTCGCATGGTTAGACGTCACAATCAGATGCTGAATGTAATCATCTTCTTTCATGCTAGTCGCAGACTTACCACGGCCACCACGGCGCTGTGCAGCGTAATCTGACAATGGTTGAGTTTTCGCATAACCTGATTTAGAAACGGTTAACACCATTTGTTCTTCAGGAATCAAATCTTCACGAGAGAAGTCGATGCGAGATTCAACAATATCGGTACGACGCGCATCACCATATTGCTGAAGAATTAACGCTAACTCTTCACGAATCACGTTCATCAATAGGTTGAAGTCATTCAAGATTGCAGTGTATTCAGCAATTTGACCTAGAATTTCGGTATATTCAGCGTGTAATTTGTCTTGTTCAAGACCCGTTAAACGATGTAAACGCAATTCTAAGATCGCGCCCACTTGAGTTGGAGAAAGACGGTAAATATCACCATCAATACCAAACGGACGGTTTGGATCTTCACCTTCAATTTCATCAGGACGAACTGAAACAGAACCCGCTTTTTCAAGAAGTGCTGAAACGCTACCCGCTGCCCACTCACCTGCTTGTAAACGCTCACGCGCTTCAGCTGGGTTTGCAGAAGTTTTAATCGTTTCAATAATTTGGTCAATGTTAGCTAAAGCAACCGTTAAACCTTCTAAGATATGACCGCGTTCGCGTGCTTTACGCAATTCAAACATCGTACGACGTGTAACCACTTCCTGACGATGGCGGATAAATGCAGCAATAATATCTTTGAGGTTCATCAACTTTGGTTGGCCATTATCTAGACAAACCATGTTGATACTGAATGAATTTTCCAGCTGCGTATTTTGGAATAGATTATTCACAATCACTTCAGCGTTTTCACCACGCTTCAAGTCAATTGCAATACGCATACCGTCTTTATCAGATTCGTCACGAAGCTCAGAAATCCCTTCGAGTTTTTTCTCTTTGACTAACTCAGCAATACGTTCGATCGTTTTTGCTTTGTTCACCTGATAAGGAATTTCAGTAAATACAATTGTAGTACGACCCGTTTTTTGGTCTTCTTCAAAATGGTATTTACCACGAATATGTAGACGGCCTTTACCTGTACGGTAAGCATCAACAATACCTGATTTACCGTAAATGATACCGCCAGTAGGGAAATCAGGGCCTGAAATATGCTGCATCAAACCTTCGATGCTGATTTGTGGGTCATTGGCATAAGCAAGACACGCATTGATGACTTCAGTCATATTATGCGGTGCCATGTTAGTTGCCATACCAACAGCAATACCGGTTACGCCATTAATCAATAGATTAGGAATGCGTGTCGGCATGACTTGTGGGATACGCTCAGAACCGTCGTAGTTGTCTTCCCACTCTACTGTATCTTTTTCAAGATCTGCCAGTAACTCATGAGTGAGTTTGCGCATACGTACTTCGGTATAACGCATTGCTGCTGCACTATCACCATCGACCGAACCGAAGTTACCCTGACCATCGACCAATTGATAACGTAAACTGAAATCTTGCGCCATACGAACAATTGTTTCGTATACAGCATAGTCACCATGAGGGTGATATTTACCGATCACATCACCGACTACACGGGCAGACTTTTTGTAAGCTTTGTTGTAGTCATTGCCCAATTCGTGCATTGCAAAAAGCACACGACGATGAACTGGCTTAAGACCATCTCGGACATCTGGCAATGCACGTGACACAATCACGCTCATTGCATAATCGAGATATGAGCTTTTCAGTTCATCCTCAATGGCAATCGGTCTAATTTCCGATACGCTCATGCATACTCCTTGTTATACAAGCAGAATTCTGCCCGCATTTATATACCGTAAAATCTGTAAAAATCGGTTCAAAAAACACCGAACCAATATTAAAAATTAAGTCAGACAGTATAGCATAAAAACCCTTCTTTTTGTGCTAAACATCTTTCACTATAACCATGATTTTTTGTATTTATTTTAACCAAAACTGTGATTCAGACCTACAAAAAAGCCTCTGTTTATAGAGGCTTTTTTAAGACATATAAATTTCAGATTGAATGATCAAAATTCAGCAATTAAATGTGATAAAAATCACTCATTTTGATATTGAAGCTCATCTGCTGTGACATCTACACGGTCTTGTAACATCATTGGATAAGACAACAAAAATAATCCAATGATCAATGGGAATTCATAAACTTCTTCAATTAAGTCTTTATAGGCAACATCATGCAAAAATACAAATGACAAGACACGACTATGTTCAACTGTATCTGACACAAACAGCCCAAATAACACCAATATCAAAGCCCACACAGGTAAAGACATGGTCTTTAGCTTATGCGCTATTTCATGACGCAAATGTGGCGAAAACAACATGAAGACCACTGGTGCAATCAAGAATATTGAAATCATACGAAAATAAGGCTTTGGCACATCTGGAAAATAGTCACGCCCCCAACTTATGCTCCGCCCAAATAGTAAAATCCACCATGCAACGGCCCAAAGCCAAAATTGCTTTTTGCCATCTTCCATTTCGAGTGGACGCAGATAAAAGAAACTAAACACACCAAAGAAAAGCAATGGAAGTGCTTGGACCGACTCAACTGCTGTGACAGTCATTCCATCAAATAAAGGGAAAGAAATACTTTGCAAAAAAGGAAAAAAGTAGACAGCAGATCATCAGCACCAATGCACTTACTGGTAACTGAAAATCAAATTTCAAAAGGAGACTCCGCCAAAAGGCAAGATGAATAAAAATACAATAGTAACATTAAATATACAATTCATTAAGATTCATTTAAGTTTTTGAAGAATTACTCACAATCAAAATCAGTTAAGACACTGTGTAATAAAAGTTGTTTTAATTAATAAATTTTAATTTTTATATACTGATATTTTTCTTCATTCAAACTGAAATCAGTTTTTAAATTCCCTCTTAAAATTAAACCAAATAAAAAGCGCCCTTTGGCAAATATACCAAAGGGCGCTTTTAGAACGACGTTGTTAAATTAGATTTTAGAAACTAATTCAGGCACAACAGTGTTCAAATCACCTACTAACCAGTAGTCAGCTACTGAGTTGATTGGTGCTTCTTCATCTTTGTTAATCGCTACGATCACTTTAGACTCTTTCATACCGGCCAAATGCTGAATCGCACCTGAGATCCCTACAGCGATATAAAGTTCTGGCGCAACGATTTTACCCGTTTGACCTACTTGCATATCGTTCGGTACGAAGCCAGCATCTACTGCTGCACGTGATGCACCTTGTGCTGCACCAAGTTTGTCAGCTAGTGGATCAAGTACAGTGTGGTAGTTTTCGCCTGAACCAACACCGCGGCCGCCAGATACAACAATACGAGCAGCTGTTAATTCTGGACGTTCAGATTTCACGATTTCTTCAGAAATAAACTTAGAAATACCCGCATCACCTGTAGAAGCAGCAGCTTCAACCGCTGCAGAACCGCCTTCTGCAGCAACAGCATCAAATGCAGTACCACGAACAGTTGCAACAACAACTGATTCGCCTGATTCTACAGTTGCAATCGCATTACCTGCATAGATCGGACGTTTGAAAGTTTTAGGACCTTCAACAGCAATGATGTCAGTGATCATGCTTACATCTAAAAGTGCAGCCGCACGTGGAAGCACGTTTTTGCCAGTTGTTGTAGACGCAGCAAGAATATGTGAATAACCAGAACCTATAGACGCAACTAGTTTAGCTACGTTTTCAGCCAATTGGTTTGCATAAGCAGCGTCGTCAGCAAGTAATACTTTGCTCACACCCGCAACTTTAGCTGCTTGATCAGCAACTGCTTGCGCACCTGAACCAGCAACTAATACAGTGATATCACCACCGATTTTTTGCGCTGCAGCAACAACGTTTAAAGTTGCACCGTTTAGTGCTTTGTTGTCGTGCTCAGCGATAACTAAAATACTCATGATTTTTATCCTTCTGTATTAGATCACTTTCGCTTCGTTTTTCAATTTGTCTACAAGTTCGTCTACAGACTTCACTTGTACACCAGCTTTACGTTCTGCAGGAGCTTCAACTTTAACTGTTTTAAGTTTAGTTGCAGGAGAAACACCAAAATCAGCAGGCGACTTAGTATCAAGCGGTTTTTTACGCGCTTTCATGATGTTTGGAAGAGCTGCATAACGTGGCTCATTCAAACGTAAGTCAGTTGTGATGATTGCAGGAAGCGCTAGTTCAACAGTTTGTAAACCACCGTCAACTTCACGAGTTACTTGTACTTTGTCGCCTTCAACTTTAACTTCTGAAGCGAATGTACCTTGGCCTGCACCTAGAAGTGCACCAAGCATCTGACCAACTTGGTTAGAGTCATCATCAATTGCTTGTTTACCAAGAAGGATTAATTGTGGCTGTTCAGCATCAACAACACCTTTTAGGATTTTCGCAACTTCAAGCGCGCCTAATTGGCTGTCGTCAGCTTCAACAAGGATACCGCGGTCAGCACCAAGAGCCATAGAAGAACGGATTTGTTCTTGAGCTTCTTTAGGACCAATAGAAACAACAACGATTTCTGAAACAGTTCCTTTTTCTTTTAAGCGAACCGCTTCTTCCACTGCGATTTCACAGAATGGGTTAATTGACATTTTAACGTTAGTAAGGTCAACCCCACTATTGTCCGGCTTAACGCGAACTTTAACGTTGGCATCAACCACACGTTTTACAGCAACAAGAGCCTTCATGTAATCCTCGGCTGTTTTAGCAAAAGTAAATGTTGAGAAAAGTTATTTTAAACTCTTCACTTTGAATTTTTTAGGTGCCCTATCTTGCTATGTGGACGGCATTTCGGTCAAGTCACAATTATCGAAAGACCTGTAAAAAAGCGTAATTTCCTTGAACTTATCGTTCACATTTTTTAAATAATACATTACTGATCTGAAATCGCTCGGGATTTAGTTACTTTTTAGCCTTTGATTTTTATTATTTTTTTACTTGATTTGGTTCATCAATAGTTCTGATTTAATATTATTTTTCGATCAATCTTTCTGAAATAGAGCATTCTATCTACACATTCAGCAACATATCAGAACGTGTCATTTAAGACAGAAGCTTACAATTTTCCAAATATTAAGCCAAATTCGTAAATAACGAGCAGTTCTCAATTTCAAAAACCTAGTGAATGAAGCAAGTAAAAATGAAAAAACCTCCACATGTAGGAGGTTTTTTTCTTCTTCATTAGTTCGCAATTAACCAAGAAGCAGCCAGTGCGAGTAAACCACCAGATGTTCCATCAATCCATTTTTGCTTACGTTCATCAATCTGCGTCTTTTGTGTAATATGTGCAAAGATCACACTCAAACTGCAATACACGATAAAAATTAAGCCAATAAATATCAGTGAAAGGATCAAGCCTTGGCTCACGGTATTACCAGTTTTATCGATAAACTGCGGTAAGATTGCGAAATAAATCAACATACCCTTGGGGTTTAAAAGCGCCGTAAAAAAGCCCTTTTTCACAGGATTTGAAGCTAATTTTTTCTCAATACTTAGTTTTTTATGAGTAAATACCGACCGCAACAAATGTGCTGATAAATATAAAAGGTAAGCGATCCCCAACCAGCGAATCGTTTCAAATAACACAGGAAACGAAACAATAATCGCTGCAATCCCTAATGCTACCAAAATCGAGTGCACCAAATAACCACTACATACACCTAGGGTTGCCATCATGCCCGCTTTTGCATCCTTACCCATCACTTGTGACAGGATAAACAGCATATCGGGTCCTGGTGTGAAAATAAGGGGGATTACCGTTAAGGCAAACAATGCAAATACAGACATTTCAACTTTTCCCTTTCGATGTCGTGAAAGTGGAATAAGTATGTTTGAAACTATATAAAATAGGATTTCAAATATTCTATAATATGTATTATTTTTCAAATTATATTCTAATTTATGAAGCTTTCTTCTAAGTCTATTTCAGTAAAGCTAGATCGAATCGATAAAAGTATCATTCGTGAGCTACAAAATAATGGCCGAATCCAAAATAATGATCTTGCCAAGGAAATAGGCTTGTCACCATCTTCATGTTTACGTCGAGTTAAAATCTTAGAAGACGCAGGTGTTATTCAAAATTACACGACTGTTGTCGACCCACAAAAAATTGGTTTTCAACTCATTTTGTTTTCACGTATTTGGTTAGTTGGTCAAGATGCTGAAACCATCGATACCTTTATTGAAGCCATGAAAGAATTACCACAAGTGATGGAGTGCTACATTATTTTAGGTGAATGTGATGCTATGCTAAAAGTCGTGGTACCAGACCTAGAAAGTTATCGTAAGTTTCAATCCACCCATTTAACCAAAAAGAACGGCATCACCAGTGTCAAAACCGATTTACCGAGTCAAATTATTAAACAGAGTTTCCAGTTACCTTTAGAAGATTTGTGAAGTTCATTTACACGTATATAAAAATATAAAGGCACCGATCCGGTGCCTTTTCAGTCAGTATTCACAGTAATTAAGCAGTTTGGCTCTCTAAAAAATCACGATGTACATGGCTTAAGTCAATGAGCTCATATTTTTGTAAATCAAAAATGCGCCAAACTGTCATTGCATCTTCTTTACTATCAACCATTTCAGTTGCTTTGGTACTGAGTTGCCACTGCTTGTCTGAAATCCAAATATAATGCTGACCCGTTGCTGAATCATATGCCTGCACTTTCCCGTCAGCATTAATTCCTTGTACCTGTGCCCCCGCAGGCATGACTGCTTCCATATCTGGTAAGTTAATTTCAACAAAGTGCTTAATCTGGCGTAAACCATAGCCCGCAAAAATTTCTTTTTGCTTTGCACTTAACTGGTCATATTTTTCTTGAATATCTGCAATCATGTTATGGCCTATATATTTTGAACAATACAGCGTGACTAAAATGCCGAGTCAAACGGACTAATTTCATTACGACTAGATAATGGACAATTTTTATACCTGATAATTTGAATTTTTATAATGCGACAATAGTTCAAAATATCAGTCAATTTTACCAATATTCTTGTCTAAGCTTATTTAAATTTCATGAAAGTGACTTAAATCGTACATTTCAGTGACTCCCAACTCGTTAAACCACTCTAAATATGTAGCAAAGATCAAACCACATTAAAGTGCAATGTTTTTAAATTTGTTACTATTCTTTATGCTGCGCGCGTGGGTGTGCTTGATCATACACTTGTGCGAGTCGATCAAAATCCACATGCGTATAAATTTGTGTCGTGGTTAAATTACTATGTCCCAGCATTTCCTGCACAGCTCTTAAGTCCCCACTATTAGACAACATATGACTGGCAAAACAATGACGCAATAAATGCGGATGTAAATCTACATTTACCCCTGCGCGCTGTGCTTGAAATTTAACTCGATTTTCAATTTGACGCACGCCGAGTGGTTGCCCTTTTTGGGTAATAAACACTTGAGCTTCTGGCACAAAATCACCATGCCATGCAGGGTATAATTGTAGCCAATGCATCACCGCTTCTTTTGCTTTTGAGCCAAAAGGCACAATGCGGGTTTTATTCCCTTTACCTGTAATACGTAATAATTGACGATTAAAATCGATATCGCGAATGGTAAGCCCCTGCACTTCAGCTAAACGTAGTCCACTTGAATACAATAGCTCTAAAATGGCTTTGTCTCGAATCCACAGTTGTCGTTGAGTTTCCGTTTCGGGCTCAGGCTGTTCCATGATTTGTTGAATCGTTTCAATATCTACCAAACCAGGTAAAGGACGTGATTGACGTTTTAATTGAAAATCATCTGCAGGATTAAATGCCAAATATTGTCCTTGTTCAGCCCATTTCATAAATTGTCGTATAGAAGACAACATCCGCTGCAAACTACTCGGACTCAACTGAAACTTTTCAACTTTATAAGCAACAAACTCACGCAAGTCTGTTTTTTCAACATCACTCAGCTGAATATTTCTTGAGACACAGAAATGCATAAAATCCTGAACATCTCGTTCATATGCTTGCAGTGTATGCTTCGACTGATTCTGAATCTCACGTTGCTTTAACCACATTTCAATTAGTTGAGCATTATCTACCGTCATTTGCGATCTCCAATACTCAACTTGAATTGCTGTCTCATCAAAATATTCTACGGCCTGATTTGGTTCTTCATTGAGGAAGATTGTACGCTATGAAAATAGTCTTGCAAAAAAACCTTTTTTCTTGCCCTGTGCTCGCACATAAAAAGGTTCAGTTTCATCTCTTAAATATGCAACGACGCCCTCTTGATCATCATCCAGCATGTGAATCAAATCAACTAAGCCTTGTTCTTGCATACTGTCATAAGCAACGCGACTAATTTTACTATGTAAGTCTTGCACATGTTCTTTCGATAAACCTTCATTCAACTCAAGTCCAATCAATAAACTTGGCTCTTCATCTCTACGCTGATTAAACATTTGTGCCAAATATGCAGCTTTCACATCAGTTTCTGTCGCAAAAAGTATCGTTAATTGTTCGACCATAAATGTTGGATAATCTGCCGGTTGACCGATCAGGACTTCGGTATCTTCTTCAATCAGGTAATTCTCTGGTGAGGTTCCAAATTCTCCTTTAAGTAAGTAGTCAATTTCATCTGGAATAAAATCTTTGCTCGCATCAGGTGATTGTGGATTAAGTACCAAACGAGAACCAAAAGTCATTTCAAATAAAGTTTTTGCCGGTAAACAAATAAATGATTCTTCCTCTGAAATCGCTAAACGCATTTTTTCTAATGACGTAAAAAATGGAAGCACACTGGTATATTCGTCATCATCCCAACTTTTGAGTTGGATATTTGAACCAGTAGATAAATGACGCTCTTGTATGTCTATGGCGGTATCATTTCGATCTGTATGTCCAACACAATACACATTCGCAGCCAAAAGTTGCTGCAAAAATTCAGGCCGATAAGCAGGTTCATGTACAGCCTTCGCAAATAGACTTTCTAATATTTCTTCTTTTATTGTATCCATGGTCAGTCCTATTTTTTGATTGTATTTTTGAATTATTTTTATTGCTGATGTATCAAATACCGCTATAAAAAAGCCCTGAATAAATCAGGGCTTTCATTTTAACCTTGGAAGTAACTTAAGTCTAAGCGTCCTTCGTAAACGGTTGCGGTTGGACCAGTCATCCAGACCACCTCACCTTCTTTCCATTCAATTTGCAATTTACCACCAGCCAATTCAATTTCCACTGAATTTGCCAATAAACCACGACGCATACCAGACACAGCTGCGGCACAAGCGCCTGTACCACATGCTAGTGTTTCACCTACACCACGTTCAAACACACGTAAACGTGCTTGCTTTTCGTTGATGATTTGCATAAAACCAGCATTCACACGTTGTGGGAAACGCTCATGTGATTCAACTTGTGGCCCAATCATCGCAACATCAGCGGTAATCACATCAGGGACTATCGTCACAGCATGAGGATTACCCATATTCACGACATCAATAGTCAATTGCTGATTATTTTCCAGTGCAATGTCATACAAGTTTTCAGGCTCGTCTGCCAAAAATGGAATTTCGTGCGGTAAGAATTTTGGATAGCCCATATTCACACGCACCCAACCATTTGCACCCAATTCAGGCTCTACAATTCCTGATTTGGTTTGCACTTTAATTTTGGATTTTGTGGTTAACTGACGTTCATGGACAAAACGCGCAAAACAGCGTACGCCATTGCCACATTGTTCTACTTCAGAGCCATCAGCATTAAAAATGCGATATTTAAAATCAACATTAGGTAAATCGGGTGGTTCTACAATTAAAAGTTGATCGAAACCAATACCAAAATGACGATCTGCTAAACGTTGGATGGTCACTGTGTCGAGGTATGCACGTTGGCTGATTAAATCAACCACCATGAAATCATTGCCCAGGCCATGCATTTTCGTAAATTCTAATAACATCTGATTTACTCCTTATGGCAACAGGCTTTCACGTTCCCAAAGCGACTCAATCGTTTCACGTTCACGAATTAAGTGTGCTTGGTCAGCATCTACCATCACTTCTGCCGCACGACCACGACTGTTATAGTTAGAGCTCATGACAAAACCGTATGCACCAGCACCCAATACTGCCAGTACATCATTTTCTTTCAGTGCAAGCTCTCGCTCTTTCCCTAAGAAATCACCTGTTTCACAGATTGCACCAACAACATCCCATTGTTGTTTTTCAACATCGTTACGTGGAGTTACTTCTTGAATGTCCATCCATGCTTCATACAATGCAGGGCGAATTAAATCATTCATTGCTGCATCAATAATGGCAAAGTTACGGTGATTAGTTGGTTTAAGTAAATCAACTTTAGTCAACAACACACCTGCATTAGCAGAAATGCTACGACCCGGCTCCATATACACTTTGAGTCCCAATTTTTCTAAAGCTGGGCGCATCGCGTTGGCATATTCTTCAACTGTAGGCGGAACTTCATCTTTATAAGTCACACCCAAACCACCACCAATGTCGATATGCTTCAACTCAATGCCTAATTCTTTGAGTTTATTGATCATCACAATGACACGATCAAGCGCATCTACAAAAGGCTGTGTTTCGGTCAACTGCGAACCGATGTGACAATCAATACCGACTATTTCAAGATTCGGCAAAGATGCAGCATATTGATAAGTTTCAAATACTGAATCTGAAGGAATACCAAATTTATTTTCTTTCAAGCCAGTTGAAATATATGGATGCGTTTTAGCATCAACATCTGGGTTTACACGTAATGAAATCGGTGCTTTTTTACCTAATCCTGCCGCAACTTTTTGGATACGATCCAGTTCAGCATAAGATTCAACGTTGAAGCAAGCAATGCCAACTTCTAATGCTTTTTGAATATCTGCTTCAGTTTTGCCCAAGCCAGAGAATACGATTTTTGACGCATCGCCGCCCGCTTTTAATACTCGCGCTAATTCTCCGCCAGTTACAATATCAAAACCAGCACCCTGCTTGGCAAGCACGTTTAACACCGCAATATTTGAGTTAGACTTTACCGCAAAACAAATTTGATGATCGATAAAGCTAAATGCACGATCCATATCTAAATAATGCTTTTCAAAAGTCGCTTTTGAATAAACATATAGTGGTGTGCCGTATTGCTGCGCAAGTTGTTGTAATGAACATTGCTCTGCATGCAATACCCCATTAATACGGGTGAAACTCATGGAGGTATCCTTTCTCAAAAAGCATTAAGGTGTTGGGTTTGAATTAGACGCTTCAGCAGGTGCAGTTGTCGTTTCCTTATCCTGCTTTTGCTGTGCAGGCGTATCTGGATAAATCAGATATTTTGCTCGTTTATCTGCATTGCCATCAGAAGGCAAATGTAATGCACCAGACTGTCCACATGCAGTCAGTAAAACACTGCTGATCAGCACGATCATTTTATAATTCATAAAGCGATACATATTCGTACCTAATGAAAAGATTTTTCCGAGTATAACGTGATCAACACGCGGATAAAAGAAAAGCCCTGTAATTCCTAGATGGCTTATTTGCGCCCTGCACTAATTTTAAGCATTTTTGTATTTTTATCGCTCATCTCAAAAAATCTATCTTGCAATAGTGCCTTAAAAACATTGATTTTACTGACATCGCTTATCAATTTGTAAACTATTCATAGTCCGATAAATGTTCTCTAAAACCAATCCATGTCAGCTGTTTTTATCCATCAAACATTAAATTGGTGGTAAGGATTCAACCCATAAAGATCACATTGGGTCATGTAAAAAATCAGCCTTGTAGTGAAAAATTCGCATTAAAAAACTGCTCCCAAAGGAGCAGTTTTTCATTACATCAGTATTATTTAGACTTATTTATGCTTCGGCTTATAGAAACAAAAATAACCAATCAATAAGACGACAAACCAAATTGGGCTGACCATTAATGCTTTCATGGTATCCGCTTCAAGGGATAGCACGTAAATCATACCAATAAAGAAGATAATCACGATCCAACACGTAAACAAACCGCCAGGAAGTTTAAATGTTGATTTGGCATGTAATTCTGGGCGTGTTTTATAGTAAACGATATAGCTCCAGATAATCATGAGCCACACACAGATAAATAAAATCGTTGAAAGTGTGGTTGCCAAAGTAAATGCTTCAACCGTGTTAGGTACAAAGTACTGTAATGCAGCACCAAGTAGTAAACACACTGCTGAGAAATACAACGCATTTGCTGGAACAGCACGTTTATTTAAGTGACCAAACGCTTTCGGGCCTTGCTCTTCACGAGACAAACCAAACAACATACGCGATGTAGAAAACACACCACTATTCATTGATGACATTACTGAAGATAACACCACCAAATTCATAATGATGGCTGCAGCAGCAATACCCGCTTGGCTAAACAAATTCACGAAAGGAGAAATGCTTGGATCAATCTTATTCCAAGGCGTTACTGACATTACAATTACCAGTGCAAGCACATAGAAAATAATGATACGAATTGGAATCGAGTTCACTGCTTTAGGCAAGTTATGCTCTGGGTCTTTGGTTTCAGCAGCAGTTGTACCCACCAATTCCACCCCAACAAAGGCGAAAATAGCAATTTGGAAGCCAGCCAAGAAGCCTGTTACCCCTGTTGGGAAGATCCCGCCATGCGACCATAAATGATTAAATGATGCAACATCACCCGCAGTAGATGTAAAGCCTGTGAAGATCATCCACAAACCAACACCAATCAATACCACAATCGCAATGATCTTAATTAAGGCAAACCAGAACTCAAGCTCACCAAAGAGTTTCACAGTAACGAGGTTCAAGCCCATGATAAAGACAATGGCGGCGATACTGATCATCACCCCTTCTTCTGGTGAGAACGGGTTTCCTCCATTAAAAAACTGTAAGTAATAAATAATGGCTGATAAATCTGCGATACCAATCGTGATCCAACATAACCAATAGGTCCACCCCACGAAATAACCTGCCCAAGGGCCAATTAAATCGGTCGCAAAATCGATAAATGATTTATACGCAAGGTTTGATAGTAATAACTCGCCCAATGCACGCATGACGAGAAAAACCATGAAACCAATAATCATGTAAATAATTAAAATGGAAGGGCCAGCTAAACTGATGGTCTTTCCTGACCCCATAAATAAACCTGTACCAATCGCACCACCAATTGCAATTAATTGTAGGTGTCGGTTGGACAAGCTTCGTTTCAAATCACCACTTGTTTCTGGCGATCCATGAATTTCGTTAGACATATTGTTAATTCAACTTCGCGTTCCATTGGCGACAAATTAACGTAAAAAATTAAGAAAATACAAAATTATTTATCACCATCTATATTTTCGAATTAATTTACAAAGTTAATTTATTTTTCTTATATATAAAAAACAGCCGTAAAACCGTATATTCACTTGATCAATAAAACAACATTTTGCTTGTAAAAAGCTAAATTTCATGTAAAAAATATTTCTCAAACGATAAAAACATGCTCGATAAATCATGGAAGTTTCAAACAATGGCATGTCAATTGCTTCTTTTTACTGAAACGAAGCATTCATTCACTCAGGGCTAATAAGAAGAAAGATACTATGGAAAATTTACATAAAATCATGGAGACACTTAGTGGTTGGGTCTGGGGCCCATACATGTTGGTGCTCATTGTAGGCACAGGTGTCTTCCTTACCTTCCGTTTATTATTTTGGCAGTTCCGTATGTTGCCTTTGGCCTTTAAACAGGTTTTTGGAAAACATGAACATGCGAAATCACACGATGGCGATATTTCGCATTTCGCATCCCTTATGACCGCTCTTTCAGCCACCATTGGTACTGGTAACATTGCAGGTGTTGCAACAGCCTGTGTACTCGGTGGCCCGGGCGCCGTATTTTGGATGTGGATGACTGCATTATTTGGTATGGCCACCAAATATGGTGAAGGTGTGCTCGCAGTCAAATACCGTGTTAAAAACGAAAAAGGTGAGATGAACGGTGGCCCGATGTATTACATCGAACGCGGTTTAAAGTGGAAATGGCTGGCGCTGATCTTTGCATTCTTTGGCGCTGTCGCATCTTTCGGAATTGGTAGTTCAGTACAATCCAACACTGTTGCACTCGCGGTAGAAAATGGTTTCGGTCTGGAAACCTGGGTTACAGGTATCGTGATTACTGCATTTTCGGCACTAGTGATTCTGGGCGGGATTAAGTGGATTTCTAGGGCGGCCTCTTTCATCGTTCCAATTATGGCGATTGGTTATGTGGCGGGCGGTCTGATCATTATTTTCACCCATCTCGATTTAGTGGGCCCTGCACTGAAAATGATTTTCACCTATGCCTTTACTGGTGAAGCTGCTGTAGGTGGTGCGATTGGTGCGGCGATTCGTTATGGTGTCGCGCGTGGTGTCTTCTCGAATGAAGCTGGTATGGGTTCGGCACCGATTGCCGCTGCTGCTGCAAAAACCGATCATCCTGCACGTCAAGGTCTGGTGTCCATGACCGGAACTTTTATTGACACAATTATTGTCTGTTCGATTACGGGTATTGTCCTGGTAATGGGCTTCATCATGGCCGGCAGTGATTTTGGTGGACAAACCGGTGCTGTTCTGACCGTTTCTACATTTAACAAACTGCTGCCAGGTGTCGGTGGCTGGATCGTGACCTTCGGTATTATCTTCTTCGCCTATTCTACCATTTTGGGCTGGAGCTACTACGGCGAAAAATGCTGTACCTATCTCTTAGGTGAAAAGTCCGTACTATTTTATCGTCTTATTTACATTGCATCGGTGTTCGTAGGCTGTGTGGCAACACTCGATTTAGTTTGGTTATTCGCAGACACTTTTAATGGTTTAATGGCGGTACCGAACTTAATTGCCTTACTGCTTCTTTCAGGTGTCATCGCGAAAGAATCGAAAGACTTTATTGCACGTCGAAAGTCGGGCGAACTGTATTAATTTTTTAATAAAAAAGCCACGGATATCGTGGCTTTTTTTATTTATATACCGTTTAGTTATTTATTGAATTGTCCCAATAGGCCCATCATCAAGTTGATCATCCGCATCATCATTTGGTTTTTTTAAGCTTCTCTTGCTTAAATCTTCTGGTCGTGAATCTATATTTTCAACAAAGCCTTCACCAAATTGATCACCAAACTCGTCTTCGTCATATTCCATTTCAAAGCCTTCGTCATCAAATTCATCATTTGCACGATCCGCTTCAATTTCTAAAGCGAGCTCCAAAGAGAGTGAATAGAACAACACACCATCAATTTTCATATTGCCTTGTTCATCTTCAAGATATTCACTCAAAGTACGAAACGCGGGATTATTCACATCAAATGGAACATCCACATAAATATCCCCACTATAGCTGACGAGCAAAGCCTCACCTGCAAGCCCCATACAAGGAAAATATTCAATATTTTGTAAATCTAACCATTCAAATAACGCATTACGTGCATGGTTATTTTCCTGATGTTCATGATCATATTCTTCAAAATGTACAAACAGCACATCACGATTTTTTTCACGTGCAATCTCATCAATGTGTTTCCCTAAAAGTGGCATGCGTTGTTCCATTTCATTTAGAAGGTTTTAGCATTATAAACGTTGCACTTGATGAATGTATAAGTCTCTGCAATTAAACGTCGTGACTTGTCGTGAAAGCATTTTTTTCAAGTTAAGGTCTTGGTTTTTTTGTGCATTCACCGCTATGCTGTGACTCAATTTGAGTTGATGTATGTATTCCTATGGCTAAAGCAAAAAGTGTCTATCGTTGCGAACAATGTGGTGCCGACCATACAAAATGGGCCGGTCAATGTTCTGAATGTGGTGAATGGAATTCACTAAACGAAGTCAGTATTGCTCCTGTGGTAACTCATCGTGCCCAACCGAAAATGGGTGGCGGCTATGCTGGCCAAGCGGCAGCAGTCACTACGTTAAATCAAGTGTCTGTTTCAACAGAATCACGCTTAGCTACAGGTATAGGTGAGTTTGACCGCGTACTTGGTGGCGGTTTAGTCACAGGCTCCGTAGTTTTAATTGGCGGTGACCCTGGTATTGGTAAGTCGACTATTTTATTACAAACCGCTACGCATATGGCTGCAAGCAAAAGTTCAGCCTTATATGTCACTGGTGAGGAATCACTTTCTCAAGTTGCATTACGTGCTCAACGACTCGACCTGCCCACAGATCAACTTAAAGTCATGGCAGAAACATGCGTTGAGCGGATTTGTGAAATTTTAGCCCAAGAACGCCCTGCTGTTGCGATCTTAGACTCTATTCAAACCCTGTATACCGAAACGTTGCAATCAGCACCTGGTGGCGTTTCTCAAATCCGTGAATCTGCTGCATTACTGACACGTTTTGCGAAGAATAGCGGGACGTCACTCTTTATTGTCGGCCATGTAACTAAAGAAGGTTCTTTAGCTGGCCCAAGGGTACTCGAGCACATGGTCGATTGTGTTCTGTATTTTGAAGGCCAGTCCGATTCTCGCTTCCGTATGATTCGGGCAGTTAAAAACCGTTTTGGTGCAGTCAATGAACTGGGCGTATTTGGCATGACCGATAAAGGTCTACGTGAAGTTTCAAATCCTTCGGCCATTTTCCTCAGTCGTTATGACGAAGCGATTCCCGGCTCAATTGTAATGATCAGTCGTGAAGGCACCCGCCCACTGTTGGTCGAAGTTCAGGCTTTGGTCGATGATGCTCATGGACAACCACGCCGTGTCGCCTTAGGTCTTGAGCAGAACCGTTTGAATATGCTGTTGGCAGTGATGCATCGTCATGGAGGCGTACAAACCGCTGGACAAGATGTATATGTCAATGTGGTTGGTGGTCTTAAAATTACTGAAACGGGTTCTGACCTTGCTGTCCTACTGGCTTGTGCCTCTAGCTTACGGGGTAAAGCCTTACCTCAGCATCTCGCAGTTTTTGGTGAAGTTGGTTTATCTGGTGAAATTCGCCCCGTACCCAATGGCCAAGAGCGGTTGAAAGAAGCCATCAAACACGGTTTTAAATATATTATTTTACCGCGTGGCAATGCCCCCCAGAAACCAATTCCGGGTGTACAAATTATTTCGGTCGCTCGTTTACATGAAGCCCTAAGTCAGGCCATGACCTTGTGTGATGAGACTTAGGTTTATTTTTGATTTATTTTGATGATTTTTCCAAGTTTTTACGCATGTTCTATTGAAATTAATGCCAAATGACTGCATAAATACAGGGCAATTCAAACTTTATATAGGAAAATTTGATGGAAGTTCGACAGCGTGGTTTGATGACTGCTCTTTTAACAGCAGCCCTTTTGGTAGCTCCAATTGCAGAAGCTAAGCGTGCCGGTGGCGGTAAAAGCCATGGTATGAGCCGTCAGGCAGCTCCTGCTCAGTCTTATCAACAACCTCGTCAATCTGCTCCAGCTCAACAACCTGTTGCTCCTGCAACAGCACCTGCTAAATCTGGTTCAAATGTTGGCGGTATGGTTGCTGCCGGTGTTGCTGGTGCGGCAATTGGTGCTGTAGCTGCAAACGCTCTTGCTGATGACAACAACGGTCAAGCAGCATCTGAAGCGCAAGCTCAACAACAGGAAGAAAAAGGCGGTATTCCAAGTTGGATTTGGATCTTACTTGCAGCTGCAGCAGCCTTCTTCATTTTCCGTAAGATGGGCGCAAAAAAAAAACTAGCCGCTAATTCAAACCCGTATGCGCCTAACAGCGGTGCGAATAACGCACCGTTTGGCCAGCAAAATGCTGTTCCACGTGCAGGTAACGATAGCACTAATATTTTTGGTCAATCTGTAGGTGGTTCAACTGCGTCAAATGCACCGCAAACCAATGCTCCTTTTGCTGGTGGTGCGTATACGAATTCGGGTAATCAATTACCGGATGGTACTGAACCTGCAACATTCTTACGTGTAGCTCGTCAGCGCTTTAACCACATTCAATCAATGAATACAGCAAGTAATATTGCTGAAATTCAACGCTACTTAACTCCAGACCTTTACCAGTCGATGTATAACGACATCATGGCAAATAAAGATGAAGACGTAGCTGAGTTTTCAAACTTAAATGCTATGGTTGCAGATTCTGCGACAGAAAATGGTCAATATGTTGTTAGCGTTCGCTTTACAGGTACTGTAAGCGAAGACTTAAACAGCCTTCCACAACCTTTCGCAGAAGTTTGGCATTTTGTTAAACCTGCTGGTTCAAATGAAGACTGGAAAGTTGCAGGTATTCAGCAAGAGCAATAATTTTAGGTTTTAACCTATGAAGAAGTAGCGGCTTAGGCCGCTATTTTTTTGCCTATTTTTTAAGACAATTCCCTCTTTTCATGTTGAGTAGCTTCTTCAACATTTTCTAAAATATTGAATAAAATAAAAATATACATCCTACAAGTATTCTAATAATTAATAATAATTGTTATCATTTAGATTAACTTTCATAAATTTCCTTGTAATTTAGACGATGATAAATAGCTCACCGCCTGAAGCTGTTGTGACGCAAGTTACAAATTCTGCACCTTCAAAAATCAAATCCGCACCCTCCCTCCTCGTCTATCGCTTGATGATTTTCTATCGCTTAGCCTTAGCCATGATTGGTGGTTATGTATTGGCCATGCTGTCAGCAATCGTCATCGCAGATTATTTTCAAGAAGACCGCGGCAGTGCTGCCATGAGCGCCACTCTAATCGCTTTTTTACTGTGGGCATGTGCATTTATTTGGGTATTTATGGTGAATAAAACCAGCAAAGCTACATTAGGCATTGTTATTCCAACGCTGTGCTTGTACATCATTTATAAAATGCTAGGAAGTTGATATGCGCATAGATGCAAAAACTGAAGGCCCACGCCAATCAATGTCTTGGCTACATACATGGGCGAGCCTAATTTTAGGTTGGTTGCTCTATGCAATCTTTTTGACTGGAACACTAAGTTTCTTCAAAAATGAAATTACAGTGTGGATGACACCTGAAGTTCATCAATCTGTTCCAGCAAGTTCGCAAATACAGCAAACACAGGTCGCTTTAAATTATTTACAGCAAAACCATCCAAATGCTGGCGCTTGGAATATTTTACTGCCAAACACGCGACAAAATGCCACTTTAGTTACTGTACGCGAACAGGGTGAAGACCCTCGTGCACGTCGTGGTGGTAAACAAATTTATATCGATAGCGCGACGGGTGAAGTACTAAAACCACGTGAAACTCGAGGCGGTAGTTTCCTCTATCGTTTTCATTTCGAACTGTATGGCATGCCACGTATTTGGACACGTTGGTTCGTGGGCATTGCAACCTTATTGATGCTTGTTGCAATTATTAGTGGTGTGATCACCCATAAAAAGATTTTTAAAGATTTCTTTACCTTCCGCTCAGGTAAAGGTCAGCGTTCATGGCTTGATGCACATAATGCGACAGCTGTTTTCGCGCTTCCCTTCCATATCATGATTACATTTAGCGGTCTTTTACTTCTGCTTTTTACCATTATGCCGTGGGGTATTGAACGGATCTACGATAATCGTGGCCAATTTTTACAAGAACAAAACCGTGCTTTAGTTGAAGAAAAAAAATCAGAACAAGCTAACAATCAAAATGAACGTTCAGAGCCTAGTGGAAATCCTGAACGTGCTGCAAAATCAGAATCTCCTACCCAAGGTGGAATACAACAAGCCCGTGGAAATCATGCCGATCAGCAAAATCGTAGTGAAGGACGCGGCGAGCGCAAAAAACGTGATGATAAACCAGCTGTAGCTGCACCATTGACAAATTTAGCGCCAATTGTGATGGCAGTACAAAAGGAATGGAAAACCAATCCAATTAGTACAATCAGCATTATTGCACCAAATACAGATCAAGCCAAAATCGAACTGCGTGCACTTCATGGCGAAAGCGTGGCATATCGTAACGTTTATGCGAGTAAACAGTTTGATGGTGTTAGCGGTAAAGACCTTACGGACGAAAGTGCCAAACTGAAGAATCCATCGGTTCCAATGGGTATCTACAATGTCGTTACCACCTTACATGAAGCACGAGGTGTAGATCTTGCTCTTCGTTGGTTATTATTTATTTCCGGCATTGTTGGTACTTTAATGGTCGCAACAGGTCTCATCTTATGGTGTGTGAAACGAGCACCACAGCAGCAAAAGCAAGGCTATAAATCATTTGGTTACCGTACTGTAGAAGTAACTAATATTGCTGCCATTATTGGTCTTCCAATTGCCTGTGCAGCATTCTTCTATACTAACCGTTTTATCCCTGCCAGCATGGAAATGCGTTCAAACTGGGAAATTCGTAGCTTCTTTATTGTCTGGCTAATCACGTTCATTTATCCGATGTTCCGTACACATCGTCAGGCCTGGTTAGAACTTTTAGCGGTTGCTTCGGCACTTTATGCACTGCTACCAATTGTGAACTTTATGACTGGCGGCCAGCCACTTTGGAACACCGTCGCACATGGTCAGTGGATGATTGCATCCTTTGATATCGCGATGTGGTTGTTGGCTGTTTTATTTGCCTATTCGTTCTATAAAGTCAAAAATCATAAAGGACTCCCTACTAAAAAAGCACGTGTTACACAGGAGTTGAAAGGATGATCTTCTTCTTATGCATTTGGGCTTTAAGCTGTTTAGGTTTTTTTGCACTGGCCAGCAGTATGTCAAAACATCAAAAGCAATTTTTTAGTAAAGAATTATCTTTAGGGCAAACACGCTTAGCGACTTTGGTTGGTTGGTGTTTACTCATTGTCACTTTACTCATTTGTCTTTCCCTAGGAACACCAAGTAATAACATCAGTTATTGGTTTGGTGCGTTGACGATTGCTGCATTAAGTGTTGGCTTATGTATTAGTTATTTCCCAGCATACTTTTGGAAATATATTGGTGGTTTAGCGGTTATTGCGATTTTTAGCTACGGCATGTTGCTCGTTTAATTACCAATAATCGTTTTCGATACATCCTACACGTGTGAAAAGCCAATCTTCGGATTGGCTTTTTTCATACCAACCCATTAGGCTATATCTATTCTGCTCTTTTGGATTTCATATGTCTGAACTTTCGATCTCTCCTGCTTTATATAACCGCGCAATGGCGGGCAACAAAGATGCTCAATTTGAACTTGCTGAAATTTATATGCAAAGTGAAAATGATGAGCATGTTGAGCTTGCAGAAGAATGGGCACTCAAAGCTGCACAACTCGGTCATGTAGAAGCGATGTATTGGTTGGGTGAAGGTTATGCAGTCTATGCGAAAGATATGCAAGAAGAAGATCCTGAAGAATCTAAAACTTATTTTGAACATGCGCATCGTTGGTTAGAGCAAGCAGCTAAACATAATCACCCCGCTGCGATTTTAGAATTGGCGAACTTTTTCCGTCGTGGTGATGTGGTAGAAAAAGACGTCGCCAAGTCGATTGAACTGGTGGAGCAATCTGCAAAATTAGGTGAGATTCAAGCCATGCGTGATTTAGCCTTTATTTATGCGAATGGCTTAGGCATTGATGCCGATGAAGAGAAAGCAGATTACTGGACTGAAAAAGCCAATGCTGTAGAACAGCCAGAAGCTTAAATCTCAAAATAAAAAGCCCATCAATTGATGGGCTTTTTATTTATTTTTCGATTATTTTTTATTTCTCTGAGGCTTTATTCTTCCATGCCGTCTGCACCTGACTCGCTACATTTGGATAATCTAAAATAAAGCGTACATGGCTTTCTACACCCGTTTTTAAGGTCGCATCATCGACAATAAAAAATGGGCTATGGTTTGGCGCTGCTTTACTCATATCCTGATTGGCTGGAGTAGCTCCTAAAAATACAAATAAAGATGGCATCAATTTGCCATAGTAAGCAAAATCTTCACTGGCACTCGCATTATTATTTAAAATTTTGACATTACCATTTGCTGCCTGCTTTAAGGTCGGCGCCATCACCTCAGTTAAAGTTTCATCATTCATGGTCACCGGCGCATAAGTCGCTATTTCCACCTTGGCTTTCACATCATTAGCAGCAGCAGTGTGCTCGACCACTTGTGGAATGGTCTTGAGGATATTATCACGTACCTGTTCATTATTTGAACGAATCGTGCCCAGCATTGAAACCTGTTCAGGAATAATATTACCAGCAGTACCCGCCTGAATCTGCCCAATACTGACTACACCCATGCCCTGAGTTAAATCACTACGACGACTCACCACAGTTTGTAAATTATTAATCATCTGTGCAGAAGCCACAATCGGATCACGTCCCGCCCATGGCATAGAACCATGTACCTGCTGACCGTTGACAGTAATTTTCAAATTATCCGCACTGTTAAGAATAGCACCAGTTTTATAATGTAAATGCCCACTTGGTATACCTGCAATCACATGCAAACCAAAAATCACTTCGGGCTGAAGGTCTTTAAACGCTCCATCACTAATCATTTTACGTGAACCAATCAAATGACCTTCACTAAAATTATCAATATCTGCACCGCCTTCCTCCGCTGGCTGGAACACAAAAACGACGGTTCCAGCAATCTGATCTTTATGTTGCGCCAACACCTTTGCTGCCCCTAAAAGTATTGCTGTATGCGCGTCATGACCACAGCCGTGCATAACAGGACTTTCTTTACCTTGATAGATTGCTTTGACCTTACTCGCAAAACTCAAATTGGTCTTTTCTTGCATAGGCAATGCATCCATATCAGCACGTAATGCCATGACTGGGCCGGGTTTACCACCTTTTAGAATGCCAATAACACCCGTTTTAGCAAATCCTGTTTTTACCTGAATACCATAGGCTTTTAACTCCTTTTGCACGAGCTTAGATGTGTTGACTTCCATATTGCCCAGTTCAGGATATTGATGAATATGCTGACGTAGCTGAATCGTTTTTGCCTCTGCCGCTTGTGCAGCATCTTTGACCCAGTCAGCCAAAGTCATTTGACTAGTCGTCAATGCCAATGTCGCGGCACCTAGCTGAATAAACTTTTTCATCGTTTCTCTCATCTTTATCCTATGGATAATCAAGCATAAGCAAATTTGAATATTTTTTGGGCACTTTATAGGTATCAGATCTATACATTAAAGGTATAGTAAAAATTATTTCTCACTGTGCAAATATTCAACCAAAGTCCTCGCTCTCTCTTTCCCACTCTTAACTTTCCAAGTACAATACTTCGCTAGTCGAGGGATGCTGCGACTTTTTCACAGGCACATAAATGTGAAATCGCTAGGCTCGACGATTCGGTTCAAAGCTCTTTTGAATCAACAACGGCATCCGCGAACTGAATGATCAATTGTTTTTATTAAGGAGATCGTGATGAACGCGGTTAATGCTTCATTTACAGATTACAAAGTTGCCGATATTTCACTTGCTGATTACGGCCGTAAAGAAATCAAACTTGCAGAAGCTGAAATGCCAGCTCTAATTGGCTTGCGTAAGCGTTATGCTGCCGCTAAACCACTTGCTGGTGCTAAAATCTTGGGTTGTATCCACATGACAATCCAAACTGCGGTTTTAATTGAAACTTTAGTTGAATTAGGCGCAGAAGTTCGTTGGACATCTTGTAACATCTTCTCTACTCAAGACCATGCTGCTGCTGCTATTGCTGCTGCAGGTATTCCTGTGTTTGCTTGGAAAGGCGAAACTGAAGAAGAATACATGTGGTGTCTTGAACAGCAAATTAACGTGAATGGCACGCCTTGGGATGCCAACATGATTCTGGACGATGGCGGTGACTTAACTGCACTTGTTCACGAAAAATACCCTGAAGTGATTGCTAAAATTCACGGTATTACTGAAGAAACAACGACAGGTGTTCAACGTCTTTACGAAATGCACCGTGACGGTACATTAAAAGTTCCTGCGATCAACGTAAATGATTCAGTAACTAAATCTAAAAACGACAACAAATACGGTTGCCGTCACTCACTAAACGATGCAATCAAACGTGGTACAGATATGCTTTTATCTGGCCGTCGTGCGCTTGTTATTGGTTATGGTGACGTTGGTAAAGGTTCAGCTCAATCACTTCGTCAAGAAGGCATGATTGTACGTGTAACTGAAGTTGATCCAATCTGCGCAATGCAAGCATGCATGGACGGTTATGAAGTTGTTGCTCCATACAAAAACGGCGTACAAACGGGCAAGAAAGAAGACATCAACCTTGATCTTCTTCAAAACACTGACTTGATCGTAACAACAACTGGTAACTACCACGTATGTGACGCAGCAATGCTTGATTCATTAAAAGCGGGTGCTGTGGTTTGTAACATCGGTCACTTTGACACTGAAATTGATACTAACTACTTACGTGGTTACAAGTGGGTTGAAGTTAAGCCTCAAGTTCACCAAGTTTATCGTTCTGAAAATGAAAACGATTACCTCATCCTTCTTTCAGAAGGTCGTTTAGTAAACCTTGGTAATGCAACTGGCCACCCATCACGTATTATGGATGGTTCTTTTGCTAACCAAGTATTGGGGCAAATGCACTTGTTCGCTGAGAAATTTGCTGATCTTCCTGAAGATCAAAAACAAGCGGCAATTCGCGTAGAACTTATTCCTAAAAAATTAGATGAAGAAGTTGCTGCTGCAATGGTTGCTGGTTTTGGCGGTGTATTGACAACGTTAACTCAAGAACAAGCTGATTACCTTGGTGTTCAAGTTGAAGGTCCTTTCAAAGCTGAGGCTTATAAATATTAATTAGCCCTCACCCCACCCCTCTCCCAGAGGGAGAGGGTGACCGCAGAACATCTTCATTTATGAATTCACTTTCATCTTTTGAAGAAAGTTAGCTTGCTCCCCTGCATCATTCCGCAATGAATTCTCCTCTCCCTCTGGGAGAGGTCAGGGAGAGGGTAAAAAATTAAATATTTATAACAAGGATTTGAAATGAGCAAAAATATACCCATTTCCTTTGAGTTCTTTCCAACCAAAACTGATGCTGGTGCGGAAAAACTTAAAGCTGTACACCAAGAACTTCAGCTACTTAATCCTGAATTTTTCTCTGTAACTTACGGTGCAGGCGGTTCTACCCGTGAACGTACTTTGTCTACATTGAATGATTTCAACGGTAAAGGCACACCAGTTGCGCCTCACCTCTCTTGTATTGGTGACAGCAAAGCACGTATTGCAGAATTGCTAGATTTATATAAATCACAAGGCATTGACCGTATTGTAGCACTTCGCGGTGACTTACCTTCAGGCCAAGTTGGCTTAGGTGAATTGCCATACGCAACCGACCTTGTGCGTTTCATCCGTGAACATTCAGGTGATCACTTCAAAATTGAAGTTGCTGCTTACCCAGAAATGCATCCGCAAGCAGATAGTTTTGATCTAGACATCAAGCGTTTCTGCGACAAAGCCAATGCAGGCGCGAATGCAGCACTTACACAGTTCTTCTTCAATCCAGATGCATACTTCTACTTTGTGGAACGCATTCAAAAAGAAGGTGTAAATATTCCTGTTGCTCCGGGCATTATGCCAATTACCAATGCAAGTAATTTAATTCGTTTTGCTGATGGTACAGGTGCAGAGATTCCACGTTGGATTCGTAAGCAGTTGGCGACTTATGGCGATGACACTGAATCGATCAAAGCCTTTGGTCATGAAGTGATTGTGAAACTTTGCGAACGCCTGATTGCCGGTGGCGCACCAAGCTTGCACTTCTACACCATGAATACAACTAATCCAACACGTCAACTTGTTCTAGACCTCGGTTTAGCATAAGTCATAGATTTCACCCATTTACGAGTAATGCAGTATGCCCCGTTTTTTTATTGAAGCTGATTTAGCCGAAAATACTTCTGTTGAATTAACTGAAACAGTGTTTCATCACTGGGTAAAAGTATTACGTGCGCAAGTGGGTGAACAAGCCATCTTGTTTAATGGACAAGGTGGTGAATACCAAGCAGAACTCATTGAAGTCGCTAAAAAATCTGCTGTTGTGCAGATTTCCGACTTTAACCCAAATAATCGTACGTCTGCAATTCGTACATTACTAGGCCAAGTCATGAGTAAGGGGGATCGTATGGATTATGCGATTCAAAAAGCTGTTGAACTCGGTGTTTCCAATATCCAGCTTTTGACTTCTGAGCGCTGTGAAATGCGTCTCAAATATGACCGCGATCAAAAAAAATTAGATCACTGGCAAGGTATTGCCGTGGCGGCCTGTGAACAATGTGGTTTAAACATCGTACCGCAAATTTTACCACCAATGAGTCTAGAAAAATGGCTGGAAACTGAATTACCAGAAACTCGACTAGTACTGGCACCAAACAAAGATGAAGCTGATGTACTCACTAAGGCGACACATGATATAGCTTTACTAATCGGGCCTGAAGGCGGCTTAAGTGAAGCAGAAATAGCAGCTTCAAATCAAAAAGGATTTGTGAATTGGTGCATTGGTCAGCGTGTTTTACGTACCGAAACTGCACCTGTTGTTGCATTATCAATTCTAAATTATAAGTTGGTTTAATTTTTTTTGGTGGTGTTTCAAAAAGTATGCTGACATTAAATGAAACCATTATTGATGTAAAAAAAGGTTAAGTCGAAGGCTTTAAAATGGTTTTCAATCTTTTTGGAGAAATTACAACTCTTTCTAAAACCGCGCCTAATTCTATGCCTTATTTTACAATTATTACCTTCAATACCTACGGTAAAAAACTTACCAATACTTT